>DATMBI010000320.1:0-4123 GCA_035559375.1 Gemmatimonadaceae bacterium
CACTGGTGCTTTGGGAGGCTCAGTTCGGCGATTTTGCCAACATGGCGCAGCCGGTGATCGACCAGTTCATAGCAGCAGGTCAGGCCAAGTGGGGGCAAGAGAGTGCTGTGGTGCTGCTCCTTCCGCACGGGTACGAAGGGCAGGGCCCCGAGCACTCGAGTGCCCGTTTGGAACGCTTCCTACAGCTGTGTGCCGAGCAGAACATGTGCGTGGCCTATCCGACCACTGCCGCGCAATACTTCCACATTCTGCGCCGCCAAGCCAAGAACCCGGTTCGCCGGCCGCTGGTACTGATGCAGCCCAAGTCACTCTTGCGCCTCGGCGCGGCCGCTTCGCGCCTCGAAGACCTTACGCACGGTACTTTCCGGCGCGTCATAGACGATCCAGCGGTGGCACGGCGTGAAGACGTGACTCGGTTGGTCTTCTGCACTGGCAAGCTGTACTACGAATTGACAACGGAAGGCCGGCCGTCGCACGTAGCTATAGTGCGGGTGGAGGAGCTTTACCCCTGGCCGCACGAAGAAGTATCGCGAGCGGTGGATCTCTATCCTAACGTCATGGAGATCGTCTGGGCTCAGGAAGAACCGAAGAACATGGGAGCGTGGAGCTATGCAGCGCCGCGGCTGCGAGCGTCAGCGGGCAATGCGCTGATCATTCGCTACATCGGCCGTCCTGAACGCGCGTCCCCTGCCGAGGGGTACTTCGCCGCGCACGAAGCCGAGCAGGCGCGCATCGTTGGCGAGGTTTGGGCCGAGCCTAACGTGCCAGGTTGGCGCGCTCCACGCGCTGGGGCGATGCGTTAGGTGCGCGGACGGCTGCAGCCGATGTACTGGCGCCGCTGGCCTTGGGTCGTCCTGAGCGCCGTCACGTTCGGTTCGTCGCGCGCGATGGCGCAAGATCGTGGCGCCGCTGCGCTCGTTGCGGCGCTGGATGGCCTGGGTACGACCATGCGAGTGTTGATGATCGGGGCGCATCCAGATGACGAGGACACGCAAATCATCGCCTGGTTGTCCAGAGGCCGCCACGTCGAGACTGCCTACCTCTCACTGACGCGTGGGGACGGCGGCCAAAACATCGTCGGAAACGAGTTGGGCGAAGCGCTGGGCGCCATCAGAACCCAGGAGCTTCTGGCGGCGCGGCGAGTGGATGGCGGCAGGCAGTACTTCACTCGGGCTTTCGACTTCGGGTTCTCCAAGAGCTCTCAGGAGACCTTCGAGAACTGGCCCCGGGACAGCATACTGCGCGATGTCGTGACTGTAGTGCGCGCCTTCCGCCCGCACGTCATCGTTTCGGTTTTTACGGGAACACCGCGCGACGGTCATGGACACCACCAGGCGGCCGGGATCTTGGCTCGCGAGGCATTCGAGCTATCTGGGGATACCGTAAGGTTCCCCCGCTCGACTACCAACGGACTGGCACCGTGGACTCCGCTCAAGTTCTACCGAGGCGCGAGCTTCCGATCCGATGCCGCGACACTAGCGATCAACGTAGGGGAGTACGACCCCGTGCTGGGTCGCTCGTATGCAGAGTTGGCTGCCGTGAGTCGCTCGCAGCACCGCTCCCAGGCGTTCGGCACGCTGGAACGCAAGGGCGTGCGTTTCGATTACTTGCAGCGCGAAGTCGTTCGTGTAGCTGCGCCAGAAGATCCGAGGATGGAACGCTCTCCCTTCGACGGTATCGACACCAGCTGGGCCCGCTTCCGAACCCTCGTGACCAGCGGCGCGGCGCGCAGAGCGCTCGATTCTCTTCCCTTGGCCCTGGCAAGACTGCGGCAGACTGTGGACGTACGCCGCCCCGAGCGCTCTCTGCCGGGGTTGGCCGAGGTACGGCGACTGCTGGCGAACGTCTGCGGCGGCACGATTCCGAACTCCTGTCGAGCGCACGGCACCGATCTCGGGAGAGATTTGGAAGCGTCGCTAGGCACGGTGTCGAGCAGGCTGGACCGAGCTGCAGCGCTGGCTACCGGCGTTGCCGTGGAGGCTACAGCGGCCCGGGAGCTCTGGGCGGTGGGCGAGGAAGTAACGATACAGGTAGCGATTTACAATCGCGGTCGTACTCAGCTGACGGTTCGGTCGGTGCAAGTCCGCCTGGACGACTCAGTGGCATCCGTCGGGGCGCAGTTGCCGACGACGTTGGCCCCCGACTCGTCGACCAACCTGACGTTGCGCAGCGCCTTCAGGCGCGCCTCGGAGCCGTGGTGGCTGCGCGAGGGACGTAAGGGCGGTGTGTTCGCAGCCTCTGTGGACGGCACTGCCGAAGCCGATCTGGCACGAGAACCGGCAGTAGCCACCGTGCAGTTGGAGGCAGAAGGCATGCCGTTCACGCTCTCGCTGCCCATCACGTACCGCTACGCGGACCAGGTCAAAGGCGAGGTGAATCGTCCGATCCGAGGCGCACCGGCCATCGCAGTCGCGCTGGATCGAGAGGTAGAGTACGTGCAGGCACGGAAAGCGATCGACCGGATCGTTCGCGTTCATTTGACTGCCATCGGAGAGGGAGCCAAAGAGGCGCGCGTGTCGCTAGAGCTACCTAGCGGCCTGACTGCCGATAGCAGTAGCCGTTCGGTATCGCTTACTGGGCCGGGCGCCAAGCGCACGCTGGAGTTCCGCGTGCGCGGGCAGCTGCCGCCAGGCCGATACACTGTCGCAGCGGTAGCACGTAGCGAGAGCACGAGCTACAGGCGTGGATTCGTGACGATCGAGTACGAGCACATCGGGACTCAGCGCATTTACCGAGATGCGACAGTGCGCCTGGAGGCAGTGGACCTGGTCGTACCTGCCGGACTAAGGATCGCCTACATCCCTGGCGTAGGGGACAACGTTGCTCCGGTACTGTCGCAGTTGGGCCTCGATGTGACCGTACTGGATCCTGCTGCCCTTCCTGGAACCGAACTGAAGGACTTCGCGACTGTCGTCGTTGGCGCGCGCGCCTACGAGGCGAGCGAAGCGCTGGTGGCGAACAATGCCCGGCTCTTGGAATTCGTGCGGAACGGTGGAACTCTGGTTGTGCAGTACGGGCAGTACGAGATGATGCAGCCGGGGATCATGCCGTATCGCATCAGTATCGCACGTCCCCACGATCGTGTCACGGTAGAGAACGTGCCGGTCCGCTTTCTGGAGCCCGACCATCCGCTTCTTGTCTACCCCAATCGCATTACGAGTGCCGATTTCGACGGTTGGGTGCAGGATCGAGCACTCTACATGCCGAGAACTTTCGACAGCGAGTACCGTCCTCTTTTGGAAACGAGCGACCCGGGAGAGCAGCCTAACCGAGGAGCCCTCCTGGTGGCTCGTTACGGAAGCGGGCTCTACGTTTACACGACGCTGGCGTTTTTCAGGCAGCTGCCTAACGGTGTGCCCGGTGCGGCACGGCTCTTCGTGAATCTTCTGGCGGCTCGAGCGCAGCGATGACTCGGCCCGGGATGGGAGGCCACGTTCGCGACGCGGAGCAATCGCCCGAGGGATCTCGCTTCCGCCGAGCCTCGGTGCGAGTGATGGCTGTGCAGCTCGTCACGCTACTCTTGCTCTGGCTCCTCCAGGAGCGCTACAGCCGGTGAGTCCTCGATGACCGTTCTGGACTGGGGGATAGTGCTCAGCTACCTCGCCTACGTGGTGGTGGATGGAGTGCGGCGCGCACGCGGTACACGCGAGATCGAAGGGTACTTCCTGGCAAATCGCGGCCTCCCCTGGTGGGCCGTGGGCTTGTCGGTGATGGCCACACAGTTATCGGCGATCACACTGATCGGCACCACTGGCCAAGGTGCCACGGACGGCATGCGCTTCATCCAGTTTTACTTCGGACTGCCACTGGCCATGGTGATTCTGGGTGTAACCCTCGTGCCGTTCTTGCACCGCGCTCGCGTCTTCACGGCCTACGAGTTCCTCGAGCGGCGCTTCGACGCCAAGACCAGGTCACTTACGAGCTTTCTATTCCTCGTGTCGCGCGGCATGGCTTGTGGCACGATCATCGCCGCGCCCGGCGTAGTGCTCTCGGCGATTTTCGGCTGGCCACTCGCGCTGTCGGTAGCACTGATGGGGGTGCCGACGGTGGTCTATACCATGATCGGCGGAGTGCAGGCGGTTACCTGGGCGGATGTGAAGCAAATGGTCCTCATCGTGGGAAC
>DATMBI010000321.1:0-4384 GCA_035559375.1 Gemmatimonadaceae bacterium
AGGAGGTGGCGGGAGCGCGCCTGGACGCCCACAGTTCTGCTGATTCCCGGGGTGCTGGGTGTAGCGGAACTCGGAGCACGGGTCCTTGCTCACCTCGGTCGTGCTGAGGCCCGTGATAGATCCCACGTACAGCATTCCTGTCTCGGGATCTACTGCAGCACCGCCGTCGATGTTTACACCGCCACTAGCGCCCGGGGCGTACCAGGAGCAGCTGTACTGGCCGCCGGTGATCGGAGAAGGCGGAATGTAGTAAGGTCCCATTCGGCACTGCCGGGCTAATTTGAGAGCCGAATCGCGAATAGCCGGTGTGTAGTCGATGAGGTCCGATTCCTGGAGACCCTGCTGGGAGTATGGCTCTGGCTTCGTGGGAATAGGCTGAGTCGGTGACGTTCGTTCGCCTGGCACTTCGCTTTGGGGTACGGGTCGCTCTACGATGGGCCAGATGGGCTCTCCCGTAACGCGGTCGAAGACGTACACCCACCCCTGCTTGGTTGTCTGCGCTACGATCTTTCGCAGCCGACCGTCGATAACGACGTCCATGAGGTTCGGCGCCATCGGTGTGTCGTAATCCCAGATGTCGTGATGCACCATCTGGAAGTGCCAGCGCCGCTTCCCCGTTTTGACATCCAGCGCCACGATGCTGTTGCCGAAGAGGTTGTCGCCAGGACGATGGCCGCCGTACTCGTCGCTGAGCGGCATTCCCACGGGGATGTACACCAACCCCAGCTCTGGGTCGGCCGAATATGTAGCCCACGCGTCGTTCTTACCGACTCCCTCGGTGCCGATCTTCGAGCCGTTGAGCCAGGTGTCGGCACCGAACTCGCCCGGTTGCGGAATGAGGTTGAACTTCCAAAGCTGCTTGCCAGTTCTTACGTCGAAGCCCCGTATGAAGCCAGGGATGTTGCGAACGCGGATGGGGTAGTAGCCGTGTATCGAGGAGTTACCCACGACGATTACGTCGTTGACCACTATCGGCGGCGATGATGCTGCGATCTGACCCAGCTCAGGATCGATCCCCACCGTGCCGTCAGCGCCCGTTTTGGTCACTGGGTCCCACTTCTCCCCGGGGCGAGCGCGGCGTGCTGGCGCTGCGTCGCTGATGATGAGCGGGCCGGAATCGTCCACGGCCAGCGGAACCATCGGAAGGCCTAGTCCTTCCATGAGGTCGACGATGCCGTTTTTGCCGAACTTGGGATCAGGAATTCCGGTGCGGGCGTCGAGCGATACCATGTGGTAACCAGGAGTGACCACGATAATCCGCTCTTCGCGGCCGTCGGTCCAATAGGCAAGGCCTCGTCCAGCGAACTGCCGTGGCGCCTTCTGCCAGCGAATTCCTTCGTCCATGCGCCACATCCAGAGGGTCTCTCCAGTGGCTGGGTCGATAGCGACAGCGATGCGGCGAGTGGTGGCAACGGTAAAGAGACGTCCGTTGGCGTAGAGCGGGGTAGCTCTGTAGTACTCGTCGCGTCCGAAGGGGGCTGCGCTCCACTCCCACGCTACCTCCAGTGAGTCGAAGTTCGAAGCGTCGATCTGATCGAGCGACGAATAGCGCGTGCTCCAAGCGTCGGCACCCCAGTAGCGCCACTCGCCCGGGACGTTACCTCGTACCAGCTGTCTTCCCTGGCTGGCATTCGACAGCCGCTCGCGTGCCGCGACGCCGATCGCCGCGGCTGCAGCTGCCAGCGCTAGCACGGCGCGCATGATCTTAGCTCGATACGGCATCTTAGCTCTCCTGTGACTGGGTACTGGACGTAGGCGAATTGGCGAGGCATCAGGGGCTGGCCTCAAGGCGAACCGCCCCGCCTAAACTCTAGGCGGATCGCGTTCAACGCCAGGGAGTCCACAGGCAGATCGTTGGGTCCTGGCGGCATACCGTTGAGGCGCAGAATGTAAGCCAAAACATCGGCATACTCACGCAGACTCAAACTCCCCGGGTCGTTCTTGGGCATGCGCTCGACGACGAAAGAAAAAAGGTCCCCGAGGCGCTTCCCGCTCCATGTCTCCACGAACTGCGGCCCGGTGTGCGTCACAGCTGGATGGCAGCTCAGGCACATGCCGTCGTACACATCGCGTCCGCGTGCGGCCTGTTCGCGCGTGAAGACACCGTCGAGGGTGCTGCGACGCGGCATATCTCCACCGTTCTGCGCCCGAAGAGCCAGTGGTAGCACCAGTCCCGCAGCCATAAAAAGCAGCTGGAGCGAAGCGGCGGTCGTGCGAAAAATTCTCGGCATCGCGCGCTGGAAACTAAGTGTCGGCACCGGCCGCGGAAGATCGCTCACTGGTCGGAGCCAACAGACGCGAAAGGGCGCTACGCAACAGCCAGGCGACCGCGCCTAGGAGTAGCAAGACCAAGAACAGGCGCAACACCGTCGCCAGGAATGCAGCGTCCAGCCGAGGCCACGCGATCTGGTATTCACGCAATTGCTGAAAACGTTCGCTCATCCAGTGCCAAGCGGTGTGGGCGACCGCGGCGGAGAGCAGCACGACAGAAGGACGCTCCGGCACACCGCGCGCGAACAGGAACGAGAGCAGTGGCACCGTTACTGCAATCACGAGCAGCTGGCCCAGCTCCACCCCTACGTTGAAGGCGAGGAGTGCCGTGGCCAAGTGGGCACCCGCGAACTGGAGGGACTCGCCGAGCGCGAACGAAAACCCGAAACCGTGAATCAGTCCGAAGCCGAATGCCACGAGCCAGCGATTGTGGAACCGAGGCCCGAGAATATTCTCGCAGGCCATGTACACTATGGATCCAGCTATCAGCGTCTCCACCAGTGGCGGGAACCATAGCGCCGAGGGAGCGAGCCCCATAGTCGAGCCAACGAGAGTGATCGAATGGGCTGCCGTAAATGCCGTGACCATCACCACCAGTGGACGCAATCGCCGGAAAGGCGCCACCAGGCATAGCAGAAAGAGGAGGTGGTCGATCCCACCGAGGATGTGGTGAAAGCCGAGTTCGACGAAGCTCGCAGCAGCGTGGATCCAGCCTGGATCGAGTCGAACCAGTCCTGGATTGCCGTCGAACTGGTATGCCCTCTCCGTTCGACCGGGCGGGAAAAAACGCAGCACCGTGGTGGTCCTGATACCCAAGTGAGCCAAGGCTGGCCTTACGGAAAACTGGGCTTCCGCGGCGGAAATCGGATATGCCAGGAGGACATCCATCAGCGCCTGACGCCATGGGAGTCGAACGTCGAGGCTATCGCGCGCCAACACGTGGGCAAGAGCGCTGTCCCAGCTAACGAAAGAGCGGTCGTACGGGAGCGAAATTCTGGTGGCCACTACCTGTGGCGCACCCAGCGGCCTGCTGTCCTCGAAGAACTCGAGGTAGTCAGCGATCCAGACCCGTGCGGCCTGGGGGAGCAGCGCGCCCACTCGCGAGAAGTCGAGGTACTCGGGTTCACGCAACGGGATCTGCAGGTCCCGCATGGACTCCAATGGGACTCGGACCAAAACCTGGAGGTGCTGCCCTGTGGGTTTGACGAGAACCAACACAGCCACTCGCGCCGGAATCTCGTGCGCCCGCACGGGACGCGGAGTACCGATCCAGCACGCCAACGCAAGCAGCCAAGCCAAGCAGTTGCGGCCGGTAGTTGCCGACGCTGCTGGCCCCACGGCGGATCCGGCTCTGGACGGGTTCTGCACCTGGCGCTTTAGTTATGGGGCGGTAGTTGAGGGAGCAGCATGACTGAACTGCGTGCGTTGAGTCCAGTTACACACATATAGGAGTGTTCGATGCAGCGCCAGCGCAATATGGGGGTACTGGCGGCGCTTTCGGTTATTCTGGCGCTCGAACCAGGGGCCGGACCCATCGTGGCGCCGTCAGCCGTAGATGCCCCGCGGTTCGAAGTAGATCCGCTCTGGCCCAAGCCACTTCCCAACCATTGGCTACTGGGCTCGGCGGTAGGGGTGGCGGTGGACGCGAGGGACCATGTTTTCGTCCTGCACCTTACCGACAGTTTCAATCAGCGCAACGAGATCGGGGCTGCCACTCTGCCTCCGACCGGTGATTGTTGTCGCCCCGCGCCCAGTGTGCTGGAGTTCGATCCGGAGGGTAACTTGGTGCGGGCGTGGGGTGGTCCGTCCGCCGCGTACGAGTGGCCGGAATCACCCCATGGGCTGGCGATAGACCCAGCTGGCAACTTGTGGATAGGTGGGAGCGGTGGTGGAGATACACGCATATTGAAATTCGCGCCCGACGGGCGCTTTCTCGGCTATGTGGGTGCGGCTGCGGCCACGCGGCCCCAGCAAGTCGACAGTGCGGCGGTAGCGGTCGGTCGTGCAGGGCGAGGTCGCGGTGGACGTGGCGGCGTGACACTGCCGCAGGTGCCGGCGAATAGCATTAGCCTCGAATACTTCGGCGGACCTGCTGACATCGCGTTCGATGCTC
>DATMBI010000322.1:0-3275 GCA_035559375.1 Gemmatimonadaceae bacterium
GGGGGGGGGCCAAGAAGGGCCAGGTTAAGGTCGCAAGCGCACGTCGTCGGACGGAATCACTCATCACACCTCGCTCACGTGTCCGCGGGGAGGTGGCGCGAGAGCCCCGGGTGTAGTGGGTGTCCGGGTTACGAGTCTAGGATGCGCTGGCATTCCGGAAACTGGTCGAACACTTGCATTGCAACCGTGGCCAGGGGCGCCGCAACCGCCTTCGTGAATCGAAGTCTGAGCAGCTCGAACGGGATACCGCACAACGTGAACAGTTCTTGGAGATCTTCGTCAGCCAGCCGCGGTTTTCCAGCCACCAACACCAGAGCAACATCCGCGGGGTTTGCCTCGAATGGAGGTCTGCGCAGAAACACGACATCAGCCCGCCCGCCGGGGGCCAAGGTCGGCAGTGGGATCCGCAGTCGCCTGGCCGCCGTCGCCCCCACGGACTCTCGGAGACGTCCGTCATTCAGGTAACCCAGCCGGCGGGCTTCCCGCAGCTCCGCCAGCATCGTCCCATCGGCCGACACCAACGCGTCGGTGCCGATGAGAACATCGACCTCTGAGCGCAGCAGTGCCTCTGGCGCTGTGCGACCGAAGAGGAACCTGTTCGATGTGGGACACCACACGACGGCCGTATTTGTGTCTTCGAGCCGAGAGATCCCGTGTTGATCAACTCCCACAAGGTGCACCGCAAGCAGGTTGTGACCGAGCAAACCTCGCCGGTCGGCTTCGTGGACTTCGGCTGAGGACTCGTCGTCGACGCCCTCAGCCAGGTGAATCGACAGGGGTTGCGCTGCGGTGACTTCGTCCCCAGCAACGGCAGCGTCGAAGTCACGTTCTCGCCTGAGGGAGTGTGCTACACGCAGCCTTACCACGCGAAGCGGGAAACTGCGTCGAGCAAGCGTGCACTCCCAGCGGTCGTGATGCACAACGGTCGTGACGGCGCCCAGCAGGTTTTTCAGAGCACTGAAAAGCATCGCTTGCCCGCGAGGGAAGGCACGGGCCCGTTGGATTTCTTCGCCATATCTCGCGTGGATGTCCTCGCCCCATTGGTACGCATTAGCGTAGGGTGGCGAGCCTAGCCGTGGGTAGTGATTCCGATAGAGATGGTCGTGCGCGTTGATCAACCCGGGCACGAATTCTCCTGACCCCACGTCGATTGTGATGCCCACTTGCTGCTCGGGGTGACAGAGCCGGCCGTCACGGACGACTAATCGGTGACCGTCCGCGGCCTGCAACGCGAAGCTTTGCACCGGTCAGTTCTTCCCGTCAGACGCGCCGGAAATGGAGCAAGACGTGGTCGGCCATCCACGCAAGCGGTCCGGATAGCGCCGCATCCAGGCGCTCCAACAGGCGTAACAAGCGCGGGTAGCGAGAAATTGCCGGTTCCGCTGCACTCGGGGGAACGAAAACTCCGATTCCGCTCGTTCGGATGAGCCTGAAATGCGGCGCCAATTCTCGAGCTACGATCCGGGGTGAGGGATAGCGCACGGTGAAGGCGTGCCCGGCGATGCTTGCCGCCACCGCGCCGTTCGAGAACCGGCGGAATGCTGCGCGGCCGTTGGCGTGCAACAGCTGTACGATGATCTCCCCCACAGAACAAGGGCCGAACATCACAAGTAACACCGGCGCTCCCGGGCGAAGGAACGGGGCCAGCGACGCGGCGAATGGTCGGAGATCCTGGAGGCAGTTGAGCGCAGCAAAGTTGGAGTAGGCCCCGTCATACGGAGGGGGGAGGGATTCCGGGAAGCGGTGGCGTAGCTCCGAAACGCGCTCGAGCGGTAGGGCCAGCAGCTTGATTCGATCCTCAAAGCCCGCTGCAGTGATCTTGCGCAATGCGCTGGCGAGCATCGCCGGTGATCCGTCGGTGAGCAGTATTCGATGCCCGCGCCCCGCCAGGAACAACGCATCATCGCCGGTTCCGCCTCCCAACTCGAGCAGCGCACTCCCGGGTTGAAACGCGCTCGCGAACTCTCGCTGAACGGCGCGGCGCTGGGCTCTAACGCTCGCCCATTGACCGTACCGCTCATCGAACTGCGGTGCCACTGCATCGAAGGCCCGAACGGCCCGCGGGACGTCTCCGTCGCTCGCCGGGGCACTTCCGGCGTCCGATTGTCGGTCCCCCTGCCTGGGCAGCGTGTTCACGTCATCGCCGGCAGTCAGCCGATCGTCGCTACGCGATACTCCGGCTCTCGGTGGCTGAGTTCGTCCCATGCGCCGTCGAGAGGTTTCCTCGATGATACTTCTGAATGCAGGAGATCCCGCACACGCTTGTAGAAGGCAGTGGAATAGGTACCCTGGAACATCATCGCGAGGTCATCACTGTCTTCCCAGTTCGTCTTGGGACCGAGTTCGCTCCGCACCTGGTCGTAGAAACGAGTGCCCGGAAGCGGATATGCGACGGACACGCCGACATCATCGGGTAGTTCGTCCCGCATCAGGTCACGGGTCTTCACGATGTCCTCCCACTCTTCTCCTCGGTAACCGAGCTGAATGAACCATCCGCACCGAATGCCGTGCGCCTTCAGCTCGCGCGTCGCAGACCGTATCTGCTCTACAGTGGTTCCCTTGTCCATGGCGTCCAGGATTCGTTGAGAGCCCGACTCGACTCCCAGCCACACCTCTTCGGCACCAGCATCTGCGAGAGCGTTCACGACACGGTCCCTCATCAGGTTGGCTCGCGACTGGATCGTGAATGGTGTGCGGACGTCACGCGCGTTGACTTCCCGGGCAAAGGCCTCGATCCATGTCGGCGTCAGGCCGAAGATGTCGTCTGCGAACCACACGTGATCGGGGGCGACCACGTGCCGCAGGTGCAGGAGTTCTTCCGCGACGTTCCCTGGAGTGCGCTGATTGTAGCGGGTACCAAACAGAGGCTTCGCGCACCAGTTACACCGATACGGACAGCCACGTGACGTCGCCATGTTCCACGACAACCGTCCATGCGCCGTGGTCCATGCACGACGGTACTCTTGCGCATCCACCAGGTCCCATGCCGGAAATGGGAGCTCGTCGAGCCCGCTCAGTGGAGCCCGCGGAGCCGTGCGGTGCATGCGACCGTTTCCTGCCACAGGCACTACGAGACCGGCGATGCCTTGCGAGTCGCCGACGGACGTACCGTGCCACGCGCGCACCAAGTCCAGCACCCCAGGTTCTGGGTCCCCTAAGACGACGGCGTGCGCCCCTGCTCCGATGTACAGGCTCGGATGATCCGAAGAGTCAGATCCGTTCACCATAACCTTCGCGCCGGACGCGCGTGCAACCCTGACCATGTCTAGAGCGGC
>DATMBI010000323.1:0-13169 GCA_035559375.1 Gemmatimonadaceae bacterium
CCTGGGCCGGGTGGCGGCAAAGCTCACGACCCGCAAATCATGGAGCGGGCTACGCTGCTCCACACCTTTCTCCAAGAACACCCTGCAGTACTCTGGCAAGATGCGCTCGGCGAAGCCGCTCGCGAGCATCCAGTGATGCTCGCGATCCTGCCCGCGCCGCACTCCGTGGTACCGATATACATCCCACTCTGACTGACGCGGAACCAACACCTCGCGCACGAAGTCGGGCGCCAACCAGGGAACCAGAGGGCGCGACAACGGGTCGGGGAATCGGTGCCCCGCCCCTACGAGGCGCAAGATGCGCCTGAAGCGAGGCCCTAACTGCGGCAGCAAGGCTACCCTGAGGAAGTCCCGGCTTGGGACTCTGTAGCCAAGCGCGCGCCCCTCTCGCACAGCGCGCCAGGGACGCAAACTGAACAGGAGGTCCGAAAGAAAACTGGGCCCGGTCCGGAACAGTGCGTCTCCAGCTATGCCGTTGAACGCCACACGCGCGCCCATCTCCACCGCACGTTCAGCCAGCGCATGGTGAAAGTTCACGTACGGGTGGCCGAATGGATCGGGCCTGGTGCGAGCATAAGCAAGGAAATCGCCGAAGAAGGGGATCTCGCGCGTAGGCACGAAGGTCGGATGGCCACCGACACGAGCGAGTATGTCGAGAATGACCTCGTCCTCGCGCCCGATATCGCCGGGTGGATACGAGAGCGAAACAGGTTGCACCGCGTCACCTGCCGCACGACGGCCGCAGGCGTAAACCGAGGACGAGTCGCGCCCGCCACTCAGGGTCACAGCGGTCACCCCCGACGGCGCCAATCGCTGCCGCACGGCCTCCAGCAAAAGAGCTCTCAGCTCCTCGGCTGCTCCTGCCAGCGCTTTGTCCGAGTGACCTTCTTCGCTGAAGTGCGGAAGTTCCCAGTAATGATCGATGACTACGCGCCGCTCGCCACTGCGCCACACGAGCCGCTGTGCGGCGCGCAGGGAGTTCACCTCCGCGAAGACAGTCTCGTCGCCCCTGGCTACCATGCTGCAGCAAAGCTCCCCCAGCCAGCCGAGGTTCAGGTCCCCTGGCGCTAGACCCGCAGCTACGATAGCACTGGCGGTCGAAGCGATGGCGATGGCACCATGCGGGTCGAAAGAGTAGTAGAGTGTCCGCATCCCCACGTGATCCCTCGCCGCGACTACTTCGTTACGCTGGGGCAGCCACGCGACAAAAGCGAAGTCGCCTTCCAGGTATTCCGGCGCGCTGGCGCCCCATGCAACCACGGCAGCAGCAATGAGGTCCGCACTCCCGAGGCTAGCTGGCTGCACACCCTTCGCCCTGAGCTTGCGCACGAGGTCGTCTCGGTAGTACAGGGTGGCATCCGCCACTGCTACCACGTCTCGGCAAGCGCCGTAGCTCCCACCACAGAGCACCTCCTGCCAGTCGTGAGTCACGAGGCCCAGCACGCCGTGTCCGCAAGCCACGGTGCGCGGATCTTTCCCGCGATCGGTCATCACTTCCAAGCCGCGCCCCACGGCTAGTGCCATTTCCTTCGCGTCGGCGCCGCTGGGCGCGAAGTACGCAAAGATTCCGCTCACTAGCTCCCTCTCTCGTACGCGGTGGCGCGCTCCAGCAAGTCACGTGCCTCCCGCCAAACAGCGTACCACATCGCGCGTGTGAGCCTCCCCGTGGCGGTGTTCTGGCGGCTAGGGTGGTAGGAAGACAGCAGCGACAGTCCGCCCGGCAAGCGAGCGAGCAGACCGTGTCCGAAGGGCGGTCGCGCACGCGGAGCGAGTCGTGCCCACCAGCCCGAGGCCCTGAGCCAAGCCTCGTGCGCGATCCTGCCTAACGTCACCACGACTGCGACCCGCGGCAGCAGTTCCAGCTCGGCAGCCAAGTAGCGCTGGCAGCGTTCCAGCTCTCGGCGCTGCGGGCGATTCCCTGGCGGGGCGCAGCGCAGCGCGGCCGTAACGTAGCAGTCGCGGAGTACCAAGCCATCGCCGCGAGCTGTTGCCTCTGGTCGGTTGGCGAAACCGAAGCGGTGCAGGGCATCGTAAAGCCAATCGCCGCTGGAATCGCCAGTAAACATTCGGCCGGTGCGATTGGCTCCGTGCGCCGCGGGCGCGAGCCCCACCACGAGCAGCCTGGCGCGGGGATCGCCGAAGCCCGGGACCGGACGTCCCCAATAATCCCAGTCGGCAAACGCTCGCCGCTTGGCCGAAGCCACAGCGCGGCAGTAGCTGCGCAGCCTCGGGCAGAGGCCGCAGGCTACCACCGCGCTGCTTACCTCGTCGAGCGAGCGGAAGGCGCGCGCTCGCGTTACCACGGCCGATGACTGACTCAGACCATCAGTTCTTCACTAGGGTGAGCCCGGTCACCATTACCTCGGTGTTGTGGCCGAAGCGCAGCCCGTAGATACCGTCGGTCGACTTTAGCTTCCCAGCCCCCACCACCGCACCTTTGTCGTAGCTCCCTACCACCTTGCCATTGATGGCGCACTCGACCTTGTCACCCTTGACCGATAGCGCGATCTCCTGAACCACCGGCTGCCCTGGACCTGACGCCTTGTTCACAGCCTCGTTGGCTTCCCCGCGCGGCCCGTTTACGC
The DNA here is from genome assembly GCA_035559375.1 of Gemmatimonadaceae bacterium. Taxonomy (GTDB): domain Bacteria; phylum Gemmatimonadota; class Gemmatimonadetes; order Gemmatimonadales; family Gemmatimonadaceae; genus DATMBI01. The sequence goes on from DATMBI010000323.1 coordinate 2,586, forward strand.
GGAACGGTTCCGGGCCGAAGCCGCGCACGATAAAGGTGCCGTTGCCGTACGCTGCACAGTAGAGAAGCGTCTGTTGCGCAGTGCCCAGGTCGTTGCCCGCGATGAAAATCCCGTAGGGGTGTGGGTGGTCGTTCAAGTTCATGTACTTGGGCTCGCGAAACGTGGCCTTCACGGTATAGTCGCCACTGGCTCTGTTGGCTGGGTTCCAGTACACCGCCGCCGGCCCCGTCGTCACGTGGAACGCGTCCCCTTCGCGGGCGAAGCGCGCGTTCTCCAGCTTCTGGCCGGCGCGCTCCTCGTTAGCGTCTATCTTGCCCTGCCAGCCGGGGACGAAGATTCCCCCGTTGCTGACCGCACGTGCCGCGTCCTGGGCTCTTCCGAGCGATGCCACCAAGGTGAGCGCCAGAGCGCCAACCACTGCCTGTGTTCGCATCCAGTACATGGGTACTCTCCCGATCGAAAGTGGATCCGCGTGAATCTTACTGCCGTGTGCCAGTCGCAGCCACGAGTAACGGGAGATGATACCCTTCTCGCTGCTGAGTGAGCCGAGCTACTTGGACATCGGTCCGCGTCGGTTTAGCTTGTGCGCGCCGGTGCCGCCATGGCGGGGCGGCACCTGAACGCCCGCCTCGGACTGGAGCCTCCGATGCCAGGAACTACAGTCGTCGCCCCGACGCCGGAACTGCTCTACCTCTTATCCGGAGACCCAGCGGAGTTGAACGAGATGGTCGCTGGCCTCAGGCCGGCGGACATCGCGGAACTTTTGCGCCGCCTGAGGCCCGAGGCAGCCGCGAAAGTCATCGCTGCCCTGCCGTTCGATCTCGCGGTCCAGGTCTTCGACGAACCGGAGCTCGAAGACCGCTACGAAATCATCCGGCACCTCCCGGATCACGAAGCGGCCCAGTTCGTGGACGCGATGTCCGCCGACCAGCAGGCCGACCTCTTCCGTCACTTGCCCGAGGCCGACAGGAACCGACTGGTACGCCTGGTGGATCCGCCCACTCGTGAAGCACTCAGGTTGCTTCTGCAGTACCCCGAAGACTCGGCGGGCGGGATAATGACCACTGAGTTCGTGAGCGTCCCGGCCACCTGGACAGTGGAGCAAGTGCTGCGGCACATCAGCGAAGTCGGGCGAGCCAAAGAAACGGTCTACGCTGTTTACGTGCACGACCCTACCACCCGGCGCCTGGTGCACGTGGTTTCGCTGCGCGAGCTCATGATGGCCGACAGGAGCGCTCCGGTCACGTCCGTCGGTGACGTTAGGCAGCCCATCACCGCTACCCCGTACACCGACCGCGAGGAGGTGGCGCGCGTGATCTCGAAATACAACCTGCTGGCGCTTCCGGTGGTGGACGAAAGCGGGCAGGTGATCGGCATCGTGACGGTGGACGACGTAATAGACGCCATCGTCGAAGAGCAGACAGAAGACGTGCAGAAGTTCGGCGGTATGCAGGCGCTCGACGAACCGTACACGACCACGTCCTTCGCGCGCATGCTCCAGAAGCGCGCCGGCTGGCTGATGGCGTTGTTCCTGAGCGAGATGCTGACCGCAACCGCCATGGGACACTTCGAGGCCGAGATCGAGCGGGCTGTGGTATTGGCGCTCTTCATCCCGCTCATCATCAGTTCGGGCGGCAACTCCGGATCTCAGGCTACTTCTCTCATCATCAGAGCGATGGCGCTGAGGGAGCTGAGCCTGGGCGACTGGTGGAGAGTGGCGCTACGCGAACTCCCTTCCGGACTCGCTCTCGGTGCTCTCCTCGGATCCATCGGCGTCATGCGCGTCCTTCTCTGGCAGCACGCCGGATGGGCCGACTACGGCGAACATTACGTGCTAGTAGCGCTCACGGTAGGGGCATCGCTGGTGGGCGTGGTGGCCTTCGGCACTCTCGCTGGCGCGATGCTCCCGTTCGTGATGCGCCGGTTGGGGTTCGATCCAGCTAGCGCCTCCGCTCCGTTCGTGGCCACGCTAGTCGACGTGACTGGGATAGTCATTTACTTCACTGTAGCCGCACTGGTTCTTCGAGGCACGCTCCTCTAGGCAGAAACAGGTGGCGCGCCGGCCCTCCTGCAAGAAGTCCGGCGCGCCGTTCTCACCAGCAGGAGGTGAGCTATCAGGCCACCGCGTACAGGCTGGTGTCGATGGTGAGCTTGTTCTCCACCTTGGTCACGCCTGGCGCGTTGCGAGCGGCCCTCTCGGCGTCGCGCATCGCCGCGAAGGAGCGCACCGTCCCCTTCAGTATGACGGTGTTCCCGTCCACCTCCACCGTGATCCGGTCGGCGTCGAACTCGGCGTTCCGACGCAGCGCCTCCTTGATCTTCTCCTTGATGTCGGAGGGAAGGGGCTTCACCTTGACCACGATGAGGTTGGAGACACCCTTCAACCCAGTCAGCCTCCGCACAGCCCTCTCCGCCGCCTCTTTCTGGTAATGCCACTCGACCTCACCCTCGAGCGTCAGCCACCCCTTCTCCACCTTCACCCTGATGTTCTCGTGCGGCACCGAGACGTCCCACTTGAGCGCCTCGACGGCTGCATGCGCGATATCCGCGTCGCTCCGCTCGGCGCTGCTCGGTAGCCTGACCTGGATCTCGTTCACGATCCCTTTCACCCCCTTCACGCGTTCGACGGCGCGCTCGGCGTTCCACTTGTCCCAATAGCTGTCCACGAAGCCGCCGAGCGTCACGATCCCGTCGCGGACTCCGACGGCGATATCGTCGTTACGGAGGCCGCGTTCCCACTTCAACTCGTTGATCACATCCTGCTGGATTTCGTTGTCGGTGCGGAACATGGCTACCTCCTTGCTTAGCGGTTCGATCGACTCCCTTCACGCCAGCAACGTAGCCGCCGAGGAAGGCCCTGACATCGGTCGAACGGGGCAGAAACGATGGGGCGTTCGCCCGACAGCGATATGCGGCAATCGCGTAGCCAGCAGACCTGGTACTGTACCGCAACTCGACCTGACGGAACGGTACGGCAAAAAGCGATGAGGGCTGGGCCCTTTCCCGACTGCTGGCTGCGACATCTCGGACGCAGTATCCGGTCGGGCAGTCGGCCGGTAGCCGCTGCCGAGTGAACTGTCTCGAACGAACGGGAGGAACGAGCATGGCGACCCTTACAAAGCTGCCCAAGGACAAGTTGGCGCAGTATTTCGATAGCTTTACCAAGCGCTTTCTACGCGACGCCTCGCCTGAGGCCGCGGACGTAGAGGTCTTTGCACCGGAGGTGGGCGATCAACAGGCTGTCCACGGTGCCAGGCTCTACGGTGTTACCTACGATCCCAGGTCGGGAGCCCTGGAGCTTGCGTTCGAGCACGGGGACCATAGGATCTACAACCCAGTAGAGGTATGGGTAGGCGAGGAGGCCGACGGGTTCGTCAGCAGCATCGAACTAGAGCGTCCCGATGGCTTCCGCGAGATCATTTCGCTCCGGCACGTGGGCCTACGCACGAAGAAATAGCCGGGGCGCGGCTACGCAGCGCCATATGACGGAAACGCAGCGAGAGCGAGATCCTGTGACGGCGCCTGCTGAGGCGCTGAGGCGCCCGCGGGCTCGCCGAGTACTGGTCTCGCACCAAGGGCGCGGGACGGCGCTGGCACCGTTTACAGAAGTGCACGGCCGCCTGCGGCGCGTTCTGGAATGGACGCAAGATGCTCTGGTGGCCGCGCTCGTTCTGGTCCTTTTCACCGTGATGTTGCGCAGCCTGTGGACGCTCGCCAGCCACGCCATGGAGCCCGAGGTAGAGGTGCGGGCAGTGCTGGCGGAGTTGCTCTACATGATGATCCTAGTGGAGTTCCTGCGCCTACTGGTCATTTACTTGCGGGAGCACCATGTCGCGGTGGATGTAATGGTCGAGACCAGCATCGTCGCGGCGCTGCGGGAAGTGATACTGCACGGCATAACCGAAATGCCACCGGCCGTACTGATGGCCGTCACGGCATTCCTACTGGCTCTGGCCACGCTGCTGCGGTTCGGGGATCTTCGCCCGCGCGACTGGGGCAGAAGTCTGGACCTGCGCCCGGGTAAGGGGAGCGAGCGGAAGGGTCAGCCAGCCGAGTGAGAGCGCTTCGTGGCTAGCGGCCCTCCGCTTCGAGCAGCCGCGTGTAGTGGCTAGCCACCCAGAGGACAGTATAGACAGCGCCACCGGTTCCGACCAACAAGAACCAAGAGGCTTCCCAGTGGTAATCGTGGCCGAACAGATGCTCGAGTAGCTCGATCGCAAAATGGCCGGCTACGACTGCCATCCAGGCCGAGTATTCGCGCCGCAAAACGGTCCGCAGTGAAAAGGCGAGCGCAGGCCGGCGCCACTGCGAGAAACGAGGAATAACCGCCGGCGTATGCGCCGCCCATTCTTCGAACTTTTCCGCGAAACGCTCCCGAAGGAACGCCTCTTCGGCGAACATGATTCGCTCGTAGTAAATGCAGAAGAGAAGCGTGTAGATGACGGGTACCCACCATACCCAGGGCACCAGTGCGAAGCCCAGCCCCACCAAGAAGTTGCCCACGTATATCGGGTGGCGCACCACCGAGTACACGCCACTGGTGGTAAGGCTAGCAGCGGTAGGCTGGCCAGTAGTCCGTCCCGAAGTATGCGCCGGTGCGAAGCCTACAGCCAGGACGCGCACGAAGAGTCCTAGCGCTGAAACGCCCAGGCAGACTACTTCCCACAGCTCATGATACCGGATGTCACCACCGGGATAGCGCCCCGCTGCCACACCCAGTGCCAGCACCACTAGAAACGCCAGCGGGAGATAGCTCCGCTTGCGAAAGAGCCACTCTCCCTGTGTCCGCAGCTCCTCCTGAAGTGCCATTCTTCGGATTTTCGAGTTATCGGGTCCTCGTTGTCGTAGCCCGCCTCAAGCACGGACGAGCTTCCGGTACTTGATTCGGTGCGGCCGGTCGGCATCGGGACCTTTGCGCCGCCTCAGGTCCTCGATGTACGACTGAAAGTTGCCCTCGTGCCACACGACTTCGGAATCCCCTTCGAAGGCTAGGATGTGAGTCGCGATACGATCGAGAAACCAGCGGTCGTGCGAGATCACGACGGCGCAGCCCGCGAAATCCAGCAATGCTTCTTCCAGGGCGCGCAAAGTGTCCACGTCGAGGTCGTTGGTGGGTTCGTCCAACAGCAGCAAGTTGCCCCCCGCCATTAGCGTCTTCGCAAGATGAAGCCGGTTTCTCTCTCCACCGGAGAGGTTGGCAACTAGTTTCTGCTGATCGGCACCACGGAATCCGAACGAAGCCACATAGGCACGCGAGTTCACTTCGCGCTTCCCCACTGGGATGGTCTCTCGACCGCCCGAGATCTCTTCCCACACGGTGCGTGCACCGTCCAGCGTGCGCGACTGATCGGCGTACGCAATTACGACCGTCTCGCCGATCCGAAGCTTGCCTGCATCGGGCTTTTCCTGCCCTACGATCATTCGGAAAAGTGTGGTCTTCCCGGCGCCGTTGGGTCCGATGACTCCGACTATTCCGCCGCGCGGGAGGGCGAAGGACAGGCCATCGAAAAGCAGCTTGTCGCCGTAGGCTTTGCGCAGTCCCTCGGCAATGACCACATCGTTACCGAGCCGCGGAGGGGGCGGAATAACGATTTCGTTCTGAACCACGCGTTCGTAGTGGGCCTCACTGGCGAGCTCTTCGAACTTCTGCAGGCGAGCCTTGCTCTTGGCCTGGCGCGCCCGGGGGGCCATGCGCACCCATTCGAGCTCCCGCTCCAGCGTGCGCTGCCTAGCACTAGCTTGCTTCTCTTCTCGAGCCAGTCTCAGGCGCTTCTGCTCCAGCCACTGGGAATAGTTCCCTTGATACGGGTAACCGGAACCACGATCCAGCTCGAGTATCCACTTGGCGACGTTGTCCAGGAAGTAACGATCGTGGGTCACGGCTACCACCGTCCCCGGGAACTCCTCGAGATGCCTCTCCAGCCAAGCTACGCTTTCTGCGTCCAGGTGGTTGGTGGGCTCGTCCAAGAGCAGCAGATCTGGCTGTTCGAGCAGGACGCGGCAGAGCGCCACCCTACGCTTCTCCCCACCCGAAAGCGTCCTGACGTCCGCGTCACCCGGAGGGAGCCGGAGCGCGTCCATTGCCACCTCTATCTTGTTGTCCAAGTTCCAGAGGTCCAGTGCATCTATGCGCTCCTGCACCCGCGCTTGTTCATCGAGGAGCCGCTGCATCTCCTCGTCGGTCATTGGCCTGGAGAAGGCTTGGGCGATCTCGTCGAAGCGATTCAGCAAGGCACGCTGTTCCTTGACCGCCAGCTCGACGTTGCCGCGCACATCCAGCGTAGGATCGAGTTCTGGCTCTTGGGGCAGATAGCCGATCTTTGTGCCCGGTGCGGCCCATGCCTCGCCGTTGAAGTCGTGGTCTACTCCAGCCATTATGCGGAGGAGCGAGCTCTTGCCGGCGCCATTGCTACCCAACACGCCGATCTTGGCGCCGGGGTAGAAAGAGAGCCATATGTCGTTGAGAATTACGCGCGAAGGGGGCACGACTTTGGTCAGCCCCTTCATGACGTATATGAACTGCGGTGCCACTAGAAAACCTCTTGCACGAAAGGCCATCGTTGCGGATGCGACTTGGGCCGCACCCCGGAAGGGCTAGGAATCTAAAACAAGGGACAGCTGGAACATGAACGCGGCAGCAACGCGCTCGGTGTCTGCCGCTCCTCGGATCGCGAGCGAGGAGCCGCGAATCGGGGTGGTGGGATCGGGCCGCATGGCACAAGCTCTGGGTCGTCTGCTTCTGCAGCGCGGTCAGCCAGTCCTTTATTTGGCCGGCCGATCGCCCGGCCGCTCAGCCGCGGCAGCAGCCTTCATTGGTCCCCCGATCGAACCGGTCGTTTTCGAGGTGCTTGCCAGCAGAGCCACGCACATCTTGGTGGCAGTCAGCGACTCTGCGGTCAGGGAGGTGGCCGAGCGACTAGTTGCCGCTGGAACACGAGCCAGGGCAGTGTTGCACACCGCTGGCAGTCTCGGGGAAAGAGCACTCGATGTCCTCTCTGCGTCCGGCGTGTCCACTGGCATGCTGCACCCCTTGCAGACGGTCCCCACACCAGAAGTCGGGGTGGCGGTTCTGCCCGGTAGCGTCTTCGCGGTGGACGCGAGTGGCGAGGCACTGTCCTGGGCGCGACATATCGCCGCGCTTCTCGACGGGCGTCTCCTGACGATCGAGCCAGGGAAGCACGCCCGCTATCACGCGGCGGCTGTCCTGGCCAGCAACGGAGTTACCGCCTTGCTGGATGCAGCCATTCGAGCAGCGACTGGGGCGGGGATCTGCGAAGCCGACGCGCGCGCGGCCTTCTCGTCGCTGGCCATGGCCAGCGTGGGAAGTAGCGCAGAGTTGGGGCCGGTGCAGGCGTTGACCGGACCAGTGCGGCGAGGCGATGCTCCTACAGTGCGCTCGCACCTACGAGCGCTAGCAGATTGCCCTGAGATCGCGGCCCTCTACAGGCAGCTTGCGATCCACTTGCTGGACGTGGCGCGCCGCGCTGGGTTGGAGGAAGTGTTCTGCCAGGAGATACGAGAAGCGCTTTCGGAGGAGGAACGATAGCCGTGTCGCGGCCCGTAAGAGTGCCAGACTTGGTGGAGTGGAAGAAGCGCGGCGAGCGCCTAACGATGCTCACCGCGTACGACGCTACCATGGCTCGGCTGTTCGATAGCGCCGGGGTGGACCTGCTCCTGGTGGGCGATTCTCTGGGCATGGTGATCATGGGCGAAAGCGACACCCTCGGGGTAACCCTGGACGACATGGTACGCCATACTCGAGCGGTGCGCCGCGGCGTCGAGCGTGCGTTAGTCGTCGCCGACATGCCGTTCCTCACCTACCAGGTCAGCACCGAGGAAGCAGTTCGTAATGCCGGCCGCCTGGTTCAAGAGGGTGGGGCCCAAGCGGTCAAGCTGGAGGGCGGGACACCGATACTGGCAGTGGTGGAGCGGTTGGTAGCCATCGGTATTCCTGTCATGGGGCATCTAGGCCTCACCCCGCAGTCAGTTCACAGATTGGGGGGCTATCGCCAGCAGGCGCGTACCGAGGAGGAGGCGCGTTCGCTAGTATCCCAGGCGCGCGCGCTCCAAGAAGCCGGTGTTTTTGCCATAGTACTGGAGTCAGTTCCAGCGGCTGTGGCCCGCGAGGTGACCGAATCGCTGGCAATCCCTACCATAGGTATCGGGGCTGGTCCGCACTGCGACGGGCAGGTATTGGTGAGCTACGACCTGCTCGGCTTGACAGCATACGCTCCGTCTTTTGCTCGGCGCTACGTCGACCTCTCCGCTGCCATCTCGAAGGCCGTCCAGGAGTACGTGTCGGACGTTCGTGCGGGGCGATTCCCCGATACCAGCTCGTGAAGATCGTTGGCAGCATAGCCGCTTTGAGGCAGGAATTGGCCCCGTTCCGCGGGACCGCCCTTTTGGGATTCGTACCCACGATGGGCGCCTTGCATGCCGGTCACGGCCGGCTGTTGGAGCGAGCGCGGGCGGAGTGTGGGGTAGTGGTGGCGAGTGTGTTCGTGAACCCGCTGCAGTTCGACCGCCGCGACGACTTCGAGGGCTACCCCCGTGACCTCGAGAGCGACGCAGCTTTCTGCGCCGCTCGTGGAGTCGATTTTCTTTTCGCGCCGTCCGGTAGCGAGATGTATCCTGCCCCTCCCGCCACGTACGTGGATGTCGTCCGGCTCGGAGACCACCTGTGCGGTCGTTACCGGCCAGGCCACTTCCGAGGGGTGGCCACTGTAGTGGTCAAGCTATTCAACATCGTTCAGCCGGACCGCGCTTATTTCGGCGAAAAGGACCGGCAGCAGCTTGCCATCGTACGCCGCATAGTACGAGACTTGGATTTCCCCGTGCAGATCGTCGCGGTAGAGACAGTCCGGGAACCTGACGGGCTGGCTCTGAGTTCACGCAACGTGCGCCTGGACGCAGCGGGGCGCTCGGTCGCACCGGTACTTTATCGAGCGCTAGCGGCTGCCGCGTCACTGATCGAAAGAGGCGAGACCAGTGCGGAAGCCGTACGGGAGCGAGCCATAGAGATCTTGCGCGGCCAGCCGTCGGTGCGCCTCGAGTATCTGGAGGTGGTGGATGCGGACGAGATGCAGCCTGTGCAGGAGATAGCAGGACCGGTGGTAGTGGCAGGGGCGATTTGGATCGGTGATGTCAGGTTGATAGACAACGTGGCCGTGGCTCCTCGTTAGGCTACATCCACCATGGATTTCGGAGGCATTTCGCAGCAGCTCACTAGCAGCCCTCTGTTGGCTCTGCCGCTCCTTTTCGCGGCGGGGCTGGCGACTAGCCTCACTCCCTGCGTGTATCCCATGATCCCGATCACAGTGGCCCTGGTCGGCGCTGGGTCGTTAGGGGAGCGGCCGCAGCGCTGGCGCGCGCTCCGCCTCACACTGGCCTATGCGATCGGGCTCGCCGCGGTCTACGCAGCGCTGGGAGTCGTTGCCGGTCTCACCGGTACCCTTTTCGGAAGCATCAGCTCCAGCCCTTGGGCGTACTTCTTACAAGCCAACGTGTTGATCTTGGCGGCTCTCTTCATGTTGGACGTGTTTCCCCTCAGACTACCCAGCGGCCTCATGGCTTGGGCGACGCGGGTGGGCGAGGGCGGTCACACACTGGGTGCGTTCGCTATGGGTGCGGCGTCGGGGTTGGTGGCCGCCCCCTGCGGCGCACCCGTAATGGCTGCGGTGCTGGCGTGGGTCTCTCGAACCCAGAGTGCGGCGCTGGGTTTCGTCTATCTGTTCGTGTTCTCGTTGGGGATGTGCGCACTTCTCGTCGTGGCCGGGGTATCGTCAGCTGCGTTGGCGCGGCTCCCTAGGGCCGGATCGTGGATGCTCCGGGTCAAGCGCGTATTCGGGTTGGTCATGCTTGGGGTAGCCGAGTACTATCTGGTAAAGATGGGGCAGGTGCTAATATGAGAAACGCTTTGCGCAGCGCAGCATCGTTAGGGTTCCTCCTGTCCATAGCGCCGGTGTTGCCGGCTCAGGATTTCGGCATCGCGGTCGGGAGCAAAGCTCCAGGGGCGCGCGTCGAAACGCTCGACGGCAGGGAAGTGGATCTGGCCGACTACGTGGGCAAGGTTCCCGTCGTCATGGAGTTCTGGGCTACCTGGTGCAGCAACTGCAAGGCTCTGGAACCCAAGATCCAGTCGGCTATCCAGCGGTACGGCGATCGAGTCCGCTTCGTGGCCATAGCCGTCTCGGTCAATCAGTCGCCCGATCGGGTCCGAGCGCACAAAGAGGCGCATGGCCTGCGCCAGGAATTCCTCTACGATCGCAAGGGATACGCCAGTGACGCGTACGAGGTGCCTGCCACGTCCTACATCGTAGTAGTCGACGCCAAGGGAGTCGTGGTGTATACCGGTCTCGGCTCCGACCAGGACATAGAGGCGGCAGTCCGCAAGGCTCTACCGTGACATCAGACCCCTAGAGGTAGTTCGAGCAGCGTGCGGGGCAGATCGGGCTCGCGAGTGAGAGAACAGACGATGTGGTCCACCACTACCGGTTCCTCGACGCGGAACCGTAAGAGTTCCTCCAGCGCTTCAGGAGGCTGAGTAGGGTAGAGACTCAGCGTTACGTGCGGCGTGAAGGTATG
>DATMBI010000324.1:0-2501 GCA_035559375.1 Gemmatimonadaceae bacterium
GTGAGCGAGGGTGAAATGCGCCCCGTTCAGCCGGGGAGCGTGCGCGTCCGTCAGGGACAACTCGAAGAAGCTAATGTGGACACGCTCGCCGGCATGGTGGATCTAGTTCTGATGCAGCGAGCCTACACGGCTAGCGTGGAAGCGTTGCGAACTATGGACGGCGTACTCGCCACTGTGACGAGCGACGTCGCCCGCATCTGAAGAGGGTAGAGCGATGAATCCAGCACTGCGGACCGCTGCGAGCGGGATGCGCGCACAGCAGATCACGATCGACGTGATCGCCAACAATCTCGCCAACGTCAACACGACCGGCTTCAAGAGAAGTCGGGCGTCGTTCGAAGATGTGCTGTACGAAACGGTACAGGGACCGCGTGTTCCTAACGCCGAAGGAGAAGCCATCGGGCCGATGCAGGTCGGGCGCGGTACTAGGCTGGCCGCCATCACCCGCATCCACACTCAGGGGGCAGCCGAGCTCACGGGGCGCCCACTCGATCTTGCCATCGATGGAGACGGCTTTTTTCAGGTGCAACTCCCTGATGGCCGCATCGGCTATACCCGCGACGGGAGTTTTACGCTCTCCGAGTCTGGTACCCTGGTTACCAACGGCGGCTACGCACTGCTGCCCGGAATCACCATTCCGCCGGAGGTAACGACTGTCACGATAGCGCCTTCAGGCGCGGTGACAGCCCAAGTCGGAAAAGCCGGTGAGACCATAGAGCTGGGGCGCATCGAACTTGCGCGCTTCATGAACCCCAGCGGTCTCTTGAGCCTGGGAGAGAATCTCTACGTAGAAACCGCTGCTTCCGGACAACCGATCGTCGGTTTCCCGCAGGAGGAAGGTTTCGGGCGTATCCTGCAGGGCACGCTGGAAGCATCGAATGTGGAGATAGTGCAGGAAATGGTGGACATGATCGCTGCGCAACGCGCCTACGAGGTGAACGGGCGTGTGATACGGGCTGGCGAAGACATGATGCGAGTGTTGCACGATGCGATGCGGTAGCCTAGTGCTGGTACTGGTTGCGGCAACCGAGTTGGGGGGACAGGCGCCCGAAGCGCTGCAGAACCGGGTGCGCGAGGAGCTTTCACGTCGCTGGGAAGTACCCGCTGAACGGGTGGTTTTGGACTGGGGTGCCGTGTACTGGCGTGGCGATTCCTCGCCACCCTTGCGACTGGTGGGTTCTGGACGTGGGGGGTGGTTCGTGGTCGTGCTGGACGACAGCGTCAGTCCCAGTGCGGTTCAGGTGCGAGCGGGACTGCTGGACACGGTAGCGGTCGCCAGCCGCGCACTGGCGCCGGGCGATACCATAGGCGCTGGCGATTACGAATTTCGGACGGAGGTACGCTGGGGCCCTCCAGCAGTTCGGCAGCGAGCGACGTCTGGTTGGATCGTTAGGCGCCATCTGGCAGCGGGCGATCTGCTGGACGAACCGTCCATCGCTCCTCCACCGGTCATCGGCAAGGGCGAGCCGGTACGCATCGTCTGGCAGCATGGCCCTGTCGAGGTTTGGATCGAAGGAACGGCCATGAACGCTGCTGCGCTCCACCAACCGGTCCGCGTGCGAATACCCGAGCGCAACCTACAGATAGTTGCGCTGGCAGCCGCCCCCGGTAAGGCCACACTTCGACGATAGGAGAATCGCTATGTCGCGTAGCGCGATCGTTCTGTGCCTGCTCGTCCTCGTAGTAGCGAGCGCCGAGGGACAGCGAGGCAATAGCGGTTCCACCCAGCGCGACAGTACGGCGTTGCAAGGGGTGCGGAACTCTTGGTTGTCCGATCGGCGCCCGGTTAGCATCGGGGACCTGGTCACTGTCGTAGTCGACGAGCGTACCACCGCCTCCGAAAAAATGGCCACGAGTGCCAGTGGCAATCGCGTCCAGAGCAACGGTGCGGGTGGCGCAGTCAAGGGTGCGGTGGAGGTGGGACCGTATCAGGGCACCTTCTCCACGGAGATGAGTCGCAATTCGCGCGATCAGGGCGAACACCAGCGTAGCCGCGACCTCGGGGCCGTCATTACGGTCCGGGTTACCGAAGTGCTCGATGGCGGAGTCGTCAGGATCCAAGGAAAGAGGAACGTAGTGGTGGACGGCAGGCCCCAGGATATAACCCTAACGGGACTGGTTCGTACGGCGGATATCGGCATCGACAACGTCGTACTCTCGTCGCGCATCGCCGACGCCACCATCGTATTTCGCGGAAAGAAGATCGGACCCACCAGCGGGCTTGCTGGGAAGCTACTAGGGCTTTTCTGGCCATGAATCGGGCACTTGCCGTTGTCGTGGCATTGGCAGCTGTGGCGACTCCTGCGCGGCCGCAGCGTATTGCCGACTTGACGGTGCACGAGGGAGATGTCCCGGTACGACTGGTGGGATACGGGCTAGTGGTGGGACTGGACGGGACTGGAGACCGCTCGTTCGGATCCGTGTCGGGCCCAGTCATGACGGTGCAGTCCGTGGCCAATCTCCTGCGCCGCTTCGATATCGAAGTTCCGTCTCGGCATATG
>DATMBI010000325.1:0-9115 GCA_035559375.1 Gemmatimonadaceae bacterium
CTGTAGCGCTCGTAGCGTTCGCCGCCACTCTAGCGGTGCTCTTGATCGGAGAACCGATAGAACGCGCCGTATACAGAATGTGGCACGGGCGCGAAGCGAGTCCTCCCGGCGATTGAGCGCTGTCGGCGCCCCTAACCAGCCAGTGCAATGACGGCCTGAAGGAGCACGTTGGCTCCGTTCACGACATCCGCTGGATGCGTGTATTCCTTGGGTGAATGGCTGATCCCACCGACGCTCGGGACGAAGATCATCCCAGCCGGCGCTATTTGTGCCATGTGTTGAGCATCGTGGCCCGCACCGCTGGGCAGGTACTTGCTGCTCAAGCCGAGTTCCGTAGCAGCCCGCTCTATCGTGGACTGAACCGCCCGGTCCATGAGCGCCGGCTTGCTCAGGTAGCTGTTTTCGAAGCGGAATGTCGTCCCCGTGGCAGCAGCTATTCTATCGGCCTCTTGTCTTACACGCTCGAAGAGCCTGGCGATCTTCGCGCTGTCCAGGTCGCGGATCTCGAGGCTCGCCTGCACCCTGCCAGGAATGACGTTGGGCGCGCCAGGAAACGCCTGTATGCGACCGACGGTCGCAACGTGCCGTCCCGGCTCGCTCTTCGCCACCCTATTTACGGCTTCCACGAAACGCGCAGCAGCTAGCAGCGCATCTCGGCGGTCGTTCATAGGGGTGGTGCCAGCGTGGTTGGCAAATCCCTCTACACTGACGTCCCACCAGCCGATTCCGACTATCCCCTCTACGATTCCTATCTGTATCCCCTCTCGCTCCAGCGTACCGCCCTGCTCGATATGTAGCTCCACATAGGCAGCTACGTCTCCCCTCTGTCGCAACGGTCTGTCCAAGCGCTCCGGTGCGCCCCCCAGAAAGCGAATCCCGTCGCGCCAACTCTTGCCGCTGCGTGCAATGCTGTCCAGGTCGCGATCGTGCAGATCGCCGATCATCGCCCGGCTCCCCACCGTGCCGCCTTCTTCGTTCTGGAATATCACCACCTCCAGCGGGTGCCGCGTGACCATGCCTGCTTCGGCAAGCGTCTGCGCAACCTCTATTGCTGCGAGCACTCCCACCGTGCCGTCGTAGTTTCCGCCGTCGGGCACCGAATCGATGTGCGAGCCTGCCACGACCGGCGGCAACCCAGAGACCGAACCAGCGCGTCGGCCGACGATATTGCCACCGTAGTCGATAGTTACGTCGAGCTTGGCCTCTCGCATGAGGCGCATGACATAGTCGCGCCCCGCCCTATCCGAGTCGCTGTACGCCAAGCGGCTTACGCCCCCGTACGGATTCTTGCCGAACTCGGCCAACTCCGACAAATGGCGCTGCAATCGCTCGCCGTTGACCCTGGGTCGGGCTGGCTGCCTCGGCTTCGATGGATGCGACGGCATGGTAATCGTGGTGCCCAGCGCACCCAAGAACGCTGCCATCTTGCCTGTGAACTCGCGCCTGTCCACGCCGTACTCCTAATGCACAGGACGCCTGCTGGCGTCGATATACCGGACCTGGCCTTTATCGCGGTCGCTCTACATTGGCCGCAGGCGCTTACCGGCGCAACGGGCGCACTGGCCGTGGAGCTAGCGCGTCACCCTTACCCAAGCCACGTAGCTGCGGGGATCGATACGCCCACTCGCAAGTGGTTTCGGCTCTAGCGCGAGAAGGCGAATGCGATAGCCGAAGTACTCCGCTTCCCTCGGTTCGCCGTCGGTGTGCAGCTCCAGCAGCGCAGACGGTGCGAGACAGCCCTGTAGCAGACACGGTGGATCAGCCTGTATGCGAACAACGGCGTCACCCTGCCAGACGCAAACGGCATCACGAGGACAACGCGAATCGCTGAGCACCGAAACCAGGGTGAGTGGCAGATCACCGACGAGAGTACGCCGGCCGATTCGCAGCGGCACAGAGTCGGCACCTCGAGCGAGGCTGTATCGCACCTCTAGCTCCGGCGCTGTGGAACTCGCCGAACAGCTCCACAGGCCGCAAGCTGCCCAAAGCAACAGGGCGACCAGTACGCTAGCCGTACGCTCCTGCCTCACATCCATAGCGACACGCGCCGCGGCACGGACCCTCACACGGGAGTTCCCCCACCTTACCGTTTTGAATGGCCCGGAGGTAAGTTCTTCGAGACCCGTCGTCTCATCTGGAGGAAGTATGCGCAGCACTTTGGCTATGATGCTTTTGGCGGTAGCACCACTACAGGTGTCAGTGGCACAGGCACCCGCAGGATGGCAGATGCGGATCGATCGCAGCACTAACGCCGCCGACCCCGATGACGTGCCGGACGTGAAGTTCGCAGTCTCGGAACGCGGTTTCAGAGTGACCACGGGACCTGCCGTTACCCTTTGGCACCCTGGGAACGTCGCATCCGGGCCCTACACGCTCAAGGGAACGTTTACCCTGCTCAAGCCAAGTGGGCACGTCAATACTTACGGCCTCGTCTTCGGCGGAAGCGATCTTTCAGGGCCACAGCAGAGCTACATCTATTTCTTGATCGGCCAGAACGGCACCTTCGTCATTCGGCACAGAGCTGGTGACGCTGTGCACGACATCAAGCCTAGAACCGAACATCCGGCTGTAGCGCGACCCGCTGCCGACGGCCGCTCGGTCAACACGCTCGAGGTGCGCGTCAGTGCCGACAGTGTAGCGTTCGTCGTAAATGGCTCGGTGGTACACACTGCTCCTCGTAGCGGGATGACTGGCCGTACTGACGGCATTTGGGGCGTCCGCATCAACCACCTGCTGGATGTCCAGATCGAAGGTCTTGGGTTGGAGCACCGTCACTAGGGCGCGCCCTCATGGACATCGGACAGCTTTTTTGGCTCTTCTTCATCATGTCGGCCATTCAGCCAGTGATTCGGCAGCGCTGGCTGGAGTACGAGCGGCAGCGGCTTATTTCGCGTCTCGAGCGCAAGCGTGGCTCCCGCGTCATCCTGCTGGTACACCGCCAGGAAACGATGAGCCTCCTCGGCTTCCCGTTGATGCGATACATAGACATCAACGACGCGGAGCAGGTGCTCAGGGCTTGCGAACTCACCGATCCAGAAGTGCCACTCGATATCGTCGTCCACACTCCAGGGGGCCTGGTGCTGGCGGCACTTCAGATCGCACGAGCCGTGCGGCGCCACAAAGGGAAGGTCACTGTGTTCGTGCCCCATTATGCAATGTCGGGCGGAACCCTCATAGCGCTCGCCGCCGACGAGATCGTAATGTCGCCTAACGCTGTGCTCGGACCAGTCGATCCGCAGCTCGGCCACTACCCGGCTGCATCGGTGCTCAAGGTGGTGGCCCGCAAACCAGTTAGCGAGGTGGACGACGAAACGCTGATCCTGGCGGACATCGCTGGTAAGGCAGTAGAGCAGCTTCGCCGTAGCGTCAAGGAGCTGCTCGGACGCAGCCAGACGCCCGAAAAGGCGGAGGAGCTAGCCGAGCTGCTTTCCACCGGTACCTGGACCCACGACTACCCCATCACCTTCGAAGAAGCTCAATCCTTGGGTCTCAAGGTGCGGTCCGACATCCCAGCCGAAGTGCTCTACCTTATGAGCCTCTATCCGCAGCCAGTCAAACGCCAGCCGTCGGTGGAGTATCTGCCGGTGCCGCGCAGAATCGAACCCGCGGGCGGCAGCGGCACACGAGGCGTGTAGCTACTGGCTTTCAGGCATCGGTTCTGGACCGCGAGCCTACAAACCGATCCAGTACCTCGCCTTCACCATGAAGACGTTCTCGAACGGCGCGCGCAGCATAGCGGCGGCGTCGCGCCTGAAATCGAAATCGCCGATCCCCACTTCGTCCACCTGGCGCCGCTGCCACACCAGAAACAACGTGGAACCGGGCCGATACTCCCAGCGAAGTACCGCGTTACCACGCAAGGATCGCACGTTGAAGTCGCGCTCGCTGAAGGAGTAATCGCTCGTGCCATCGCCGTCGAAGTCTATATAGCGACGCCCGCTTCCATCGCTACACGTCCGACCACCCGTGCAACCAGGCACTCCGCCCGCAGCTGAGTAGGCGCCCTCTGCGAACTTGTCGAAAGTGAAGCTGGCTGGCTGCAGCAATTGCTTGTAAACGGTGAAATCGCCGGCACTGAGAAGGGGTTGCACGTAGAGCTGGAAACTCAGTGCAGGACTGAAGGCAGCGTTTATGCGCGTAGAGAGCGACAGCTCGCGGCGATGAAGCTCGCCGAACAGGTAACGCCTACCGAAGGTGGGTGCGTACGGAAGAACGCTTGTGGTCGCTACATATTGGGCACCGGTGAAGTTGTAAGACCAGGCGGGGCTGAAGCTCACGCTCAGCAGCGCCGAGGGGCGCACCCCTACGTTCAAGTCGACACCGAAGCGCCGGTCGTCACCTTCCGCTGAACGCTCGAACGACACGTTAGGACCGACGGTGACTACCTTTCTAGGATCGCTGTCCAGCCCCAAGCGACCGTTTATCGAACGGGGACGACGCATTAGCGGCCCACCTCGGGTAGCGGTCCTATCCATGCGCTCTGGCTCTAACGAGAGGTTGGCTTCCAACCTCCAGTAATTAAGGAATTGCAGATTGCCGTTCAGCGAGAAAGAACCGCCGACATGCGACCGAGCCCACGATTCGGCCGAACCGATGTTCTCCAGGAGATCGTGCGAGTAGTTGTGAAACGTGGAAAACGTCAACCCGTAGGATCGGACGTAGCGGCCAGGGCGGATCTCCCGATAAGAAATCCTAGCACCGCCGTCGAGCACTTCCTGCCGGGAACTGAAGCCCAGATCGTTGATCTCGAAGCCGGGAGATACTTGTGCCAGCCAAACAGAGCCAGTCCAATGATCTCCGCGCCGCTTCTCTAGTGTCATTCGCCAGTCGTAACCGGCCATCCTGCGGGCCGTGGAATCGACCCTCAACCGTAGAGCATCGGGGCGCTGGAAGTAATGAACCGGCGAACGCTGCAGGCGGATCATGGCCACCGAATCGCCCTGCACGTAGCTCCCAGCTACGTAGCCGAAAAACGCCCAGGTGCGGTCCGACCACTGGTGCTCCCAGTCGACCCCTCCACCTAGCGCGAGATCAGGCAGGTGATCGAACGAACCGTCCTCGGGAAGCGCGCGGCTGAGAACCGTAGCGATGGCACCCACGGTGGATGCGCCACCGTTGTAGTCTTGCCTGAGCCTCGTCACGCCGAAGAGCGTGCGCGGCTCCGCGAGGTAGCGAATGCTGGCGCCGTCGACGTAGGCGCGACCGTATTCGCCACGCGTTACCGCTGCTAGCGCACCTACGGACAGCCCGCTATTGGTACGGCCCGTAAGTTTCACGGCGCCCAATATCGTAGCGGCGTCCGGCGCATCCACGTACGTGGCCCCGCTAGGCGCCGCGCCTTGCGGACTTCTCCCGATGCGCCTGCTGTAAAAAACGCGATTCCGCCCGCCCGAAAGAATGAAGTCGAAAATTTTGGCGTCTTCGACGAAGAACGGCCGGCGCTCTTCGAAAAAGGTTTCGAAGGCCGAGAGGTTGATGACTGCCGGATCGGCTTCCACCTGCCCGAAATCGGGGTTTATCGTCGCGTCCAACGTGAACTGGCTTCCCAGGCCGTAGCGCAAGTCAACCCCGCCTCGCCAACCGAGATCGGCACCCCTGGCATAAGGCCCTACCTGCGCAGCTTCGCGCGTTAGGCCGGAGAGCAGATATGGACGGATTTCGATGCGTCGCGGCGCTCGCACTATCTGCATCCCGCTCAACAGCCCGTACTGGCTCACGTGGCCGCGTTGTAGTTGGGAGATCAAGGCGAAGTGCGACTCCTCGTTCGAGCGCAAGCGGCGCCTGAAGAAATTGACGCCCCACAGCTGAGGATCGCGCGAGGCCCGGTACCGTAGTTGCGATAGCGGGATCTTGATCTCGACCGTCCATCCCAATGAATCGATCTGCACAGCCGACTCCCAGACCGCATCCCAGGCGGGATCTCGCTCGTTGTCGTCGAAGAGATACTCGTCCCTCTGCACGTTGCTGGCGCTGACTCGGAAACGGTACCCGGTGCGCCGGTCTAGGTTGGGATCGAACTCGACAGCGAAGTAGTCGAACTGCCCTTCCTCGTCCCTCCGTACGACCTGCCGCGCTATGGTCTGCGGTTCCGGATCGTAGAGCCGCGCCGCTACATAGATGGCTTGATCGTCGTACGCCACTCGTACCTCGGTCTGATGCACCGCAGGACGCCCCTCCAGCGGTTGCCTCTGTACGAAGCCCGATGCAACCGGAATCGCCCCCCACTCGGCGTCCTCGAGACGACCGTCGACCCGGATCGCTGCCACACGAGCCGTGGCCTGCGCCATCGGCGTAGCTCTGGACGAGGCCGCGCCCGACCCCTCCTGAGCTTGCGCAAAAGAACCACAGCACAAAACAGGAAGCCAATACAAAAGCCGCCGGAGACCTGTCCCCGGTGGCACCGAACGTAGGCTCATAGTAATCGTGTCTTTAAACCTCGAACCCGCAGGGCGCGAGAGCCGAACCCTCGCTGCCCCAACGCTCCCCGAACTGCCACCGGGCTACGCACGAGCCCCGCCGAACGTTGAAGAGAGTGAGTACCACCTGGCGCGGCGCCGGACGTCGACCAGATTGAATGCTACGTACAGACAAGACCCCATACGGGATACTCGCACTGGGAAGCTCCACCATGAAGCTAAAACTCGCTCTGCTCGCTTCGCTCACGCTGCTTGCCGGCTCGACGCTGGCGATCCACGCGCAGTCTTCTTTGAGGCAAACCGCCGACGCGAGACTGGAACGACTCAAGACCGAAGTACTGGGACGCGTGGAAGCTAGAGCCAAACTCGTGCAAGAAATAGTCGACATGGTTTTCTCGTTCGGCGAGCTCGGCTTTCAGGAGTTCGAAACCTCCAAGTACCTAACGGGGATTCTCGAACGCAACGGCTTCACGGTGGAGCGCGGCGTAGCCGGGATCCCTACGGCGTGGGTGGCACGCTGGGGATCGGGCAAGCCAGTCATCGCCTTAGGGTCCGACATCGACGGCATACCCCAGGCCAGCCAAAAGCCCGGCGTCGGTTATCGCGACGCCCTGGTGCCGTTCGCACCCGGGCACGGCGAAGGCCACAACTCAGGGCAAGCGGTCAACATCGCCGCTGCTCTGGCCGTGAAGGAGATCATGGAGCGGGAAAAGATCCCCGGCACTCTCCTTTTGTGGCCGGGAGTGGCAGAGGAACAGCTGGGCACCAAGGCCTTCCTAGTGCGCGCTGGCGTCTTCAAGGATGTAGATGCGTGCATCTTCACTCACGTATCCAGCGATCTCGGTGTATCGTGGGGCCCCAGCGGACAGAACGCGCTCATTTCCGTGGAGTTCCGCTTCCGCGGGCAGACAGCGCACTCGGCTGGAGCCCCTTGGCGCGGGAAGTCCGCGCTGGACGCCGCAATGCTCATGGCCCAGGCTTGGGAATTCAAGCGCGAACACCTCGAGATAGCCCAGCGCTCGCACTACGTGATCAAGGACGGCGGCGACCAGCCTAACGTAGTGCCGCAGACAGCCTCGATCTGGTTCTACTTCAGGCACCTCGACTATCCGCGCACCATGGAGATGTTCGAGGCTGCTCGCCGCATGGCACAGGGTGCAGCCCTCATGACGGACACTCAGTTGGATACCGTCATGATCCTGGGCTCGGCCTGGGACGGACACTTCAACAAAGCCATCGCCGAAGCAATGCACGCGAACATCAAGCGTGTGGGGATGCCGAAGTGGGACCAAGCCGATATCGCACTGGCCAAGGCGCTGCAGCGAGAGCTAGGGGTCCGCGAGACCGGCCTCGACACCACAGTGAACGAACTTCGCGCCCCCAATCCCAACGCCGTTCGTACCGGCGGTGGATCCGACGATATCGGCGACGTATCGTGGAACGTGCCCACCGTTACCCTACGCTACCCATCCAACATTCCGGGTGGCCCTGGCCACAATTGGGCCAACGCAATAGCGATGGCGACACCGATTGCGCACAAGGGAGCGCTGGCCGGCGCCAAGGTGGAGGCTCTGACGATCCTAGACCTGCTACTCGCTCCGAAGATACTGGCCGACGCGTGGGATTACTTCAACAACGTGCAGACGAAGGAACGGAAGTACACCCCCTTCATACGGCCGGTGGATCAGCCTGCCATATGGCTGAACGCCGATATCATGGCGAAGTACCGCGACCAGATGCGCAAGTTCTACTACGACCCTTCTCGATACTCTACCTACCTCGAGCAGCTCGGCATCAAGTACCCCACGATCAAACCGGCTATCCAGTAGCGAACTTGCCCTAGAACAGTATTCGCGATTGTAAGGGATTCTAGCGCCACTTCCTCGGGTAACTTCCCGACATAGATCCGTGCTGGGTCCTGCATGTTCTCACTCGGTAAGTCCGGGGGAGGCGCGCCATGGCTACAGCTAGAGCGGAGGTGTTGGCACAGGGATTGGCCGCGGGTGTCATCGGCTACCTTGCCACGGCCATAATGTTCTCCGTCTTCAACGTGCTCACCGGCCACTCGCCTTTCTACACGGCGGCACTGCTCGGGGCCACGCTTTTTTACGGCGTCGAATCCCTCGACGGTTTTTCGGTGCAGGCTAGCTACGTATTCGCCTACAATGGGCTGCATTTGATCCTCTACCTCCTGCTCGGCATGATAGGGTCCTGGCTCGCATCGGTATGCGAGACAGGATCCCAACTCTGGTACGTCGGCCTGTTCTTCTTCATAGGCGTTGCGTTCCACGTTTTCGCGTTGGTGCAATGGTTCGCCGCACCGGTGGAGTCCGAGATACCGGCAGTTTCGGTTTGGGTAACTGGCGTGATCGCGGCGCTCCTGATGGCCATTTACCTTCTCAGGCGACATCCTGCACTGGCACGGCAGATGCATCACTGGGAGGAAACGGCGTGAAGGGTGCTAACTGCAAGGTAGTTTCGTCCAGCGGCCCGTCTCGTTATTAATCGACGGTGTAAGCTTTACCGTGTCTCGCTGACCCCTCTGCCTGCCCACGAGACTGCGGCAATTTTCACTAGGTCAACCGGAGGTTTCCGTGAGGACGCATGCCGCTATCCTGGTAGCCGTGGTCGCCACAGCTGCTTGTAACAATGGGTCGTCGTACAGTTCCGGTCCGCCGCAGCAGGGGTGCACACCTACC
>DATMBI010000326.1:0-9342 GCA_035559375.1 Gemmatimonadaceae bacterium
CCCCGACACGGCTACGACATCATAAAGGAGCTCGAGGAACGTTTCGGAGGAGCATACGCCCCTAGCGCTGGTACCGTGTACCCGACACTCTCGCTCCTGGAGGACCTGGGCTACGCGCAGGTTACGCTCGAAGAGGGGGGCCGCAAGGTTTATTCGATCACTGACGCAGGGAGGAAGTATCTCGAGGAGAACCGTAGCGTCGTGGCAGAGCTCTTCGAGCGGATGGCGGAGCTGGGCTCGAATTTCCTCAGCGAAGAGATGATGGCGCTCAATCGGTCGTTCGGCCGCTTGGCGCGCAGCGCCTACGCTGCAGCCGTAGCGCCGGCCACGAAGAAGGACCGCTCGGAGGCGATCCGGAAAGTGGTAGAGATTCTCGACGAGGCCACCCAGAAGATCGAAGCGTTTCAGCGAGGGACCGCTGCGGCCACCGGTGCCGGCACGGCCCCCTCGGGCGGCGAGCCGGCGGCCTGACGTCGTCCTTACGGCTGCCACGTCGTGCTTTACCGGTAGCGTAGATCGTCTAGATTCACAGCGGGCCCGGCGGGCCCGTTTTTACTGTCACTAGGTCATCGCAATGGTTCTGCACGTCGGACGCTCTCAGGCAGTGTCCGCTGCATACATATCGCCGCAGCTATGAGCGCCGATCCCGCCCCGTCAGGGTTGGGCACTTCGCGCACGACGCAGAGCGCAGCGCAGCAGCATACCACCGAGGTAGTGGTTTCGCCGCTCCGACACGCGGTGGAAGACAGGCCACGTGGCAAACGGCTTCTAGTACTCTCGTTCACGGCTCTCGGTGTGGTATATGGCGACATCGGCACCAGTCCGCTGTACGCCATCCGCGAGTGCTTCAAGGAAGATTATGGACTGGTAGTCACGCCGCTCACGGTTTACGGCATTCTGTCGCTGATAATCTGGGCTCTCACCCTCATAGTCACCGTCAAGTACGTCGGCTTCATACTGCGCGCCGACAACCGCGGTGAAGGTGGCGTGCTGGCCCTTCTGGCACTGGTGCTCGAGCGCCGACGCCAGCGACCTAGCTCGCGCCTCTTCACAGCGCTGGTAATGCTGGGGCTGTTCGGCGGTGCCCTTCTCTACGGCGACGGCATCATTACACCTGCAATTTCGGTGCTGGGCGCGGTCGAAGGGCTGGCTGTCGCGTCACCGGGTATGCCGCCGGCTGCCATCATCGCTATCGCCTTCGTCATTATCGCGCTGCTGTTCTACTTCCAGAGTCGAGGCACCGCGCGAGTGGGCGGGACCTTCGGATGGATCATGTTAGCCTGGTTCATCAGTATTTCAGCTCTAGGAGTGCGGGGCATCCTCATGCACCCCGAGATCCTGGCCAGCTTCAATCCGGTGCACGCATTGGTTTTCGCCGCTGAATACCCAGTGCGTGCGTTCGTAGTGCTGGGTGCCGTGGTTCTGGTCGTCACTGGTGGCGAGGCGCTGTACGCCGATCTAGGTCACTTCGGCCCGCGGCCGATCCGCGTAGTATGGTTGTGCTTCGTTTTCCCGGCACTTCTGCTGAACTACCTGGGCCAGGGGGCGCTGTTGTTGAGCGACCCGTCGGCTATCAAGAATCCGTTCTATTTGCTGGCACCGAGCTGGTACGTGCTCCCCATGTTGATCATCGCTACCTGTGCCGCAGTGGTCGCTTCCCAGGCGCTGATTTCTGGCGCGTTCTCGCTCACACACCAGGCCGTGCAGCTAGGCTATGCGCCCCGCGTAACCGTCGTGCACACCTCCCGCCAAGAGACGGGTCAGATCTACATCCCGGAAGTCAACCAGCTCCTCGCTATCGGTACGCTGCTGCTGGTGGTGGGCTTCGGCTCTTCGACAGCACTCGGTAGCGCCTACGGTGTCGCTGTCACCGGAACGATGGCCATCACTACGATCCTTTTCTGTACCATAGCGCGTGATCGCTGGAGTTGGTCTGCCCTTCAAGCCGGGGCGTTTTTGGTGGTTTTTCTCAGCATCGAGCTCCTGCTGTTCGCAGCTAACCTTCTCAAGGCCGGCACCGGCGGTTGGGTTCCGCTGCTGATCGCTGCCACGGCTTTTACGCTCATGACCACGTGGAAAAGAGGCCGAGATTATTTACGCAGCATCCTGGCAGCTCGGTCCTTGCCCGTGGAAGATCTGCTCAAGAGCCTGGACCGCGGTTCTGCCGTACGCGTACCTGGAACCGCGATATTCATGACCTCGGAGTCGAGCGGTACCCCGGTGGTGCTCCTGCACCATTTAAAGCACAACAAGGTGCTCCACGAGCGAGTTATCCTGCTATCAGTGATAGTGAAGGAGGTACCCGAGGTTCCACCGGAGGAACGGCTCACGATCGAGGACCTCACGCACGGCATTTACCGCGTCAAGGCCTACTACGGCTTCATGCAAACGCCGAACGTCGAGGAGATCCGAGCCCGTTTGGTGGAAGCCGGCATAAGAGCGCCGCGCATGGAAACCACCTATTACCTAGGCCGCGAACAGCTCATTCCTGTGGGCAGTTCAGGAATGGCGAGGTGGCGTAAATGGCTCTTTGCAGTGATGGCCCGGAATGCGCGTTCTGCTACACAGTATTTCGGCATTCCGCCGAACCGGGTGGTCGAGTTGGGAGCCCAGATCGAGTTTTGACCGCTCTACCGAACTTCGGCGGGTGGATGCGCCGCCGAGTGAAACCGTCCGAAACCGTTTACATTCGACCGTATGAATGCTCACGCGCAGTCCGCTGTCAGTGAGGAGCTTTCGCCCGAGCGACTCGCCACGTTTCGCGAGCATTGGCAGGACGAGAGCGACGCGGCCTACCTGTACGGCGTTTTAGCGGAGCTCGAGTCGAATCCGGAGCGTGCTTCGGTTTTTCGGCGGCTACAGGAGGTGGAAAGGCGACACGCTCAGATCTGGGCCGATTTACTTGCGAAGGCAGGAAAAGCCCCTTCGCGTTTCAGACCTACGCTACGAGCACGACTCCTGGCGCTCATCGGTCGTCGTTTCGGAGCCGGGGCGCTGGTGTCCCTCTTGCTTCGGGAAGAAGGACGCGAAGTCAGGGCGTACGTAGCCTTGCACAGAGCGACGGCACCCGGCGCTGCAGGGGCTGCCGAAGCTCTCCTTCTAGCGCGCGAGAGCGCCCAGCATGCCAGCGAATTGGCCGAGCTAGCAGGCAGCGCCAAGCCCGATGGCGAACCTTGGCACCGGACTGAATCGGGCGGCTTCCTACGCAATGTGGTTTACGGCTTCAACGACGGCCTTACCGCCAATTTCGGCCTAGTAGCAGGCGTCATCGGCGCGACGGTCGCTGACCAGCACCAAGCCGTCTTGGTCGCGGGAGTGGCCGGTCTCATTGCCGACTCGCTCTCGATGGGAGCCAGTGGCTACCTAGCCGCCAAGAGCGAGCGCGAGGTTTACGAACACGAAATCGCCATGGAACGCGAAGAAATCGCGCTGATGCCGGAGCTGGAACGCGACGAGTTGGCGTTGATCTACGAGGCACGGGGGATGGCACCGGCTGCTGCACGCGAATTGGCTAGCGATGCTCTGCGCGATCCGGAGCGCATGTTGGAGGAAAAGGTACAACTGGAACTCGGAATCGGCGCGCAAACAACGACTCCGTTGCGCGAGGGAACGATCACCGGTCTTGCCACTGCGTTCGGCGCTTTGATCCCGGTTTTTCCGTTTTTGGTGACTTACGGTCGCGCTGCCATAGTGTCGTCTTTCGCCATTTCAATGGCCGCCCATTTTTTGGTGGGCGCAGCGCGATCGGTCTTTACAGGTCGGAGCATTTTTCGTTCGGGCGTGGACATGTTCATCGTCGGCCTCGGCGTCGCAGCGGTCGGCTACATAGCGGGTGAATGGGTCAGTCGCTGGTTGATAGGGTAGCCTACCACCTGACCCCTTGCCGCCGGCGCCGTAGCGGCCATATTCCATGCTTCCCGGCGGCACATGCAAAGTCACCGCCTGCGACCGCCCGAGAAGAACTCCCGCCCGGAGGCAACCATGTTCAAGGCAACGAGTCGCGCGGCAGCTTTGCTCGCGCTCGCCGCGTGCGTTTCTCGCGAAAGCGCCAGCACCGCTTCCACGAGCCCGCCCGTACTCACGTTTACCGCGCACGAATTCTCTTACGAAGGACCCGATACGGTTGCCGCCGGCGTCACGGAGATACGCCTGGTTAGCGCGGGTGCACAACTCCACCACGCGGCTTTGATCCGGTTCACCGAAGATGGCAAGGGGCTGCCAGAGTTTTTGGCCACTCTGCGGGCGGGTGGACCGCTGCCGACGTGGGCCGTGTTTGCGGGTGGCCCGAACCCGCCCTCCCCAGGCGGAGAGTCGAGTGTAGTACAGAACCTAACCCCGGGCCGCTACGCGGTAATTTGCTTGGTGGATGTGCCTGACAAGGTCCCCCACATCATGAAGGGGATGTCCAAGGAATTCATCGTGGTAGGACCGAGCGGCAGTGCAGTCGAACCGACGGCATCTGTTACGATGCACTTAGTAGATTACGCGTTCCAGTTGTCCGCTCCGCTCGCCGCTGGCACGAACGTCATCCGCGTTGAAAATGCAGCTAGCCAGCCACACGAGGTCTTCCTGGCCAAATTGTTGCCTGGGAAAACGGCGGACGACTTCATGAAATGGGGTGCCGACTTCCAAGGTCCGCCACCAGTGGAGCCGATGGGCGGCGTGGCACCTATAGCCACAGGGGAGCATGCGTATTTCACAGCACAACTCGAGCCCGGTGAATACTTGCTCGTTTGTTTCGTACCCGACGCCAAAGACGGGAAGCTACATCTCGAGCACGGGATGATCCAGGCGTTCAAGGTGAGCTGAGGCGTCGAGAGCCGCTCGACAGATAGGGCCGTGCCGAACACCTTCGGCACGGCCCTATCGTTGTGCGACTGCGAGTCATCCAGCGAAGCAATACGTGCAGCCACCGTTTTTCTGGGCCCTGTGCATCGCCAGAACTCCTGACGGAACGAGGTAGCAGCCAGGAAGGAGATTGGCCTTCCATTCAGCGTACGCTTGCTCCGGGGTCACCGAAAGGCCGGCAGCCTTGGCAGCCATACCCGAACCGAAGACCGTCGCGAGGTTGCAAACGAGCACGACGGCGCCATTGGCGACCTGCTGGCCGATGGAAGAACCCGGAAAGCGGAGATCTCCCTGCGCCTCGCTGTTCGTAAAATTCCGCATCGCCGGCGCATTGGTCTTCGGATCGTTGATCTTCAAAAGCTCACCCAACCGATATTTTTGCCAAATGGAGTCGTTGAAGGCCGGCGCGATAGCCAGGTGCCGCAGCCCGATCACCGCGCAAAGATCTGTGTTGTCGAGTTTGTACGTGGCCTTCATCGTCTGCCACCAATTGAACGCGTAATAGAGGGGGAACGCATCGTTGAACGTGACCGCGTCGAAATACTGGCGATAGCTACCGTGCAGTCGCCTCAACCACTCGTCGTCCCCCTGTGCCTGATAATACTCTCCCACTGGCGCCGCGCGGACGGCCTCGGCAGCGACGAACGAGACGGCGGAACCTGCCAGCGCTCCGATAAAGTTCCGGCGCTGGCTCCCAATTGATGCCGACATGGTGCCCTCCTACGCGACAGGTCAGAACTCCACAAGTCAAGAATCCCCCGAGGCTGCATCCCTCGCCCACCAAACTAGGAGCAGCTGCGGGTGCGTCAAGCCGGCTGGGTTCGTGGCATCTAAGTCGTGACCACGTTGAGGAGGCGCCCTGGCACAAAAACCACACGCTTAGGAGTTCCGGCCACGTGACGGGCGATATTGGGATCGCTTAAGGCAACCGCCAGGACCAGCGCCTCGTCGGCGTTGGAATCCACCGTAACAGTACCCCTCAATCTACCATTCACCTGTACGGCGACTTCGACCTGCTCTTCTCTCGCAAGCTCCGGATCGTAAACCGGCCAACCACTGTCGAAAATGCTCTGTCGATGCCCCAACCGCTCCCACAACTCTTCAGCTAGGTGGGGCGCAAAAGGCGAGACCATTTGCACTAGCGGCTCCACCTCCGCACGGTGCGGACGACGCTCGCCCTTTCGCACCACGTTGACGTACTCCATCATGGCAGCAATAGCAGTGTTGTAGCTCAGCCTGGGAATATCCTCTCCCACCTTGCGAATTGTCCGGTGCAGTTTTCGCATGACTCCCGGGTCCGGCTCGCCATCGGCATGGCACTCCGCCACCGCCATCCAAAGTCTGTCCAGGAAGCGCCGCACACCCGAAATGCTCTGGTCTCGGAAATCACCACCCTCCTCGAACGGTCCGAGAAACATGAGATAAGTGCGGAACGAATCTGCGCCCCAGCGCTCGATGTACTCGTCGGGCACCACGACGTTGCCGCGACTTTTGGACATCTTGGCTCCTTCACGAATTATGAGGCCATGCGCTCTAAAACGCTGGAACGGTTCCTCGAAATGAAGGTAACCGAGATCGTGCAGCACCATCGTTATGAAACGCGCATACATCAAATGCAGAACCGCGTGTTCGTTTCCGCCTATGTACGATGAAACCGGCAACCAGCGCCGCGTGAGGATCGGATCGAACGGCAAATCGTCTCGGTGGGCGCTGGGATAGCGCAGAAAGTACCATTCGCTATCCAGAAAAGTGTCAGACACATCGGTTTCGCGCCGCCCTTCTCGACCACAATTCGGACAAGGAACTTTGTACCACTCGGCGTGGCGGGCTAGCGGCGACAAACCACTCTCGTCGGGACGAAAATCCGGAATGTCAGGAAGCACTACCGGCAGATCCTGCTCCGGCACAGGTTGAGCCCCACACGCGTCACAATAGATGATCGGGATCGGCGGCCCCCAGTAGCGCTGGCGCGAAATACACCAGTCGTGAAGCCTGTACTGGACGACGGGCTTCGCCAACCCACGCTCCTCGAGCCACGTTGTAATGGCAGCCTTGGCTTCGGTCACCGTCAAGCCATCGAAGCGCCCCGAGTTAACCAATCGCGCTCCGTCTTCCTCGGTGTAAGCCTCGATCAACGGCGTGGCAGCATCTTGGCCAGGTCCAGCCACCACCCTCAGAACAGGGAGGCCGTAGTTGCGCGCGAACTCGAAGTCGCGCGCATCGTGGCCCGGCACTGCCATGATCGCTCCAGTGCCATATTCCATCAACACATAGTCGGCTATCCAGATGGGGATCCGAGCATCGGTAGCGGGGTTGATGGCGTAGGCACCGGTAAAGACGCCCGTCTTGTCGCGTGCAACTCGCCTAGTAACGATATCGCGGCGTGCAGCAGCCGCCCTGTACTCTTCCACCGCACCCCGTTGGTCCTCGGACACGATCGAGTCCACGAGCGGGTGCTCCGGTGCAAGCACCATGTATGTGGCCCCGAACACCGTGTCCGGTCGGGTAGTGTAAACTGTAATTACACGCTCTGGGTGTGGCCTTCCGTCCGATCCTGCGACCGCAAAGCGCAGCTCGGCGCCTTCCGATCGCCCGATCCAATTTCGCTGGGCCGTCTTGGTGCTCTCGGACCAGTCTATCCAATCCAGATTCCGCAGCAGCCGCTCGGCATAAGCGCTGATTCTGAAGAACCACTGCTCGAGATAGCGCTGCTCGACCCTGGTACCGCAACGCTCACAGGCTCCGGTAACGACCTGCTCGTTGGCCAAAACCGTTTTGCAGGACGGACACCAGTTCACGGCAGCCTTCTTGCGGTAGGCCAAGCCGTTTTTGAAAAGCTGGAGAAAGATCCACTGAGTCCACTTGTAGTAGCGCGGATCAGTCGTGTCCACGGTATAGCGCCAGTCGATCATGAGACCGGCGCGCCGCAGCTGGCGCGTGAAGTTCGCTATGTTCCGCGGAATTAGCCGCATCGGGTGCTCACCGACCTTCAGCGCGTAGTTCTCGGAGTGAATGCCGAAGGCATCGAATCCGATCGGCTCGAATACGGTGTGCCCCTGCAGCCGCTGGAATCGTCCATAGATGTCGTTGCCCGTGAAGGCGAAAAGGTTGCCCACGTGCAACCCTTCCGCTGATGGATACGGGAACATCATCAAGGCGTAAAAAGGGTTTGGCCCGTGCTCCAGGTCGGTGTGGTTAGTGCCTTCTGCTTCCCACCGAGCCTGCCACTTGGCCTCGACAGCAGCTGGGTCGTAACTACCGGGCGCCGAGACGCCCGTCTCTGGTTTGGAGGTTGTCATGGAGTTGTCTAGCGCCAGTTCCGTGATAGCGGAGCGAGCGAAGGGCGAACTCGCTGCAGAGACTGAATCTAGCGAATCGACGTCGCAGATGGTGCCTCCGAAGCGCCGCTATCGCGCCCGAGGCGCGCTCTCTTGGGCTGCCGTGCTTGCGGCGGGTGGCCTTATGCTAGCCTGGGCCGGAAGACAAGCACTGTGGTCTTATGACTGGACAGGTCTTGCGCTCGTAGGCGCTGGTTTCGTCACGGGACTTGCACTTGCCCTGCTGCTCTGGGCACGAAGCAGTGGCACGAGTGCAGCGGAGGAACCAGAGGTGCTTGCACGACTGGTAAAGGCTATGGTTTCCCGTGACCCGCGGATACTCCCTGCTCAGTCCGCCGGGAACAGCTGGCTGGCCTCTGCCGTTCGGACAGCAAGGCATCTGCTCAAGACCGCGGGCACCGCGGCGGATGCAAGCGACCACCTGGCGCGGCGGACGGACGATATGCGCAGCCGCGTCAGCGCCGCCATGGAAGCCGCCCATGGACTAGCGGAGTCCTCTACTTCCGCTGCCCGTGCAGCGAGTAATCTGGCAGCCTCGGCCCGGGAGGCCGACAGCGATGCACGCGCACTAGTGGCTCACGGCGGCGAACTCATGGAGGCCAGCGAGCGGCTATACACTGCCTACGCTACGATGGACAGAACCGTGCGACAGGCGGTGGGAATTGCCCGCGACGCACTCTCAGCCGCCCGAATCTGTGCAGCCTCGGCTGCAGCAAGTTATGGCTCCCTGCAGCAGCTCGAGGCAGCCGCATGCGAGATACAGGAGTTCATCGGGCTGGCTCGCAAGATCGCCAAACAGTCTAAGCTGCTGGCCCTGAACGCAGCCATGGAGGCAGCGCGGGCGGGTGAGCATGGAAGTGGCTTCAGCGTAGTCGCTGCGGAAGTGCGCAGATTGTCGCGCACTTCGAGCGAGGCTAGCGACAAGGCTTCGGAGTCGCTACAGCGGCTCAGCGAATGCCTGGGCAAGGCCCTGCAGGAAAACGCACGAACCAGGGAATCGGCCCAACAACTAGCCAGCGCTCTCGAGCCCGTGGTCGACGGTAATCCACAGCCTGCCGGCTGGGACACTCCCCCCGAAGGGGAGCCAGTGACCAAGCGGTGTAATCGTCTGCTCGCAAGCCTGGAGGTGCTGGCCGAGCAGCTCGCCCGGATCCAC
>DATMBI010000327.1:0-3012 GCA_035559375.1 Gemmatimonadaceae bacterium
ATTAGTGGACACCACGGTGCGCTCGCCGTTGTGCCAGGCCCAATAGAGGGCAGGGACGAGATACCCTAACGATTTTCCGATACCGGTACCTGCCTCTAGCAGCCCGATTCCACCAGCGTTGTAAAGCTTGGCCACCGCCCGAGCGTAGGCACGCTGTCCCTCGCGATCCTCGTAGCTAGGGTGTGCCGCCGCTATCGCCCCGCCTGGCGAGAGCTGACGCTCGATCTCGGCTAGGTCGATCGGCACGACAGCACGTGGCGCGGGAACTTCCACCACCACGTACACGCGCGAAGCCGTGTTGTCGGTAATGGCGAAGCCCACCCCTTGGTCGTGAATGCGTGCCGCCACCTCGAAGTCCGCGTCCGAAGGCTCGAGAACGCCGGAGGGGTGATTGTGCAGGAGCAACTCCCCACGACGGGCGAAGCCGGGAAGCGCCAGCACGCTCCGCACGTCACCACGCGCCACTACTCGCGCCGTGGCAATGCGGCCATCGCCATCCACAGTGCAGCTGAAACACACCTCGCGGCCGCCCGCCAGCTCGATGGCAGTTCTGATAGCTGCGGCAGCGCTGGGAGCTATCCCTGTCACAGCCGGAAATCTAGCCTACGTCTTGAGAGGCTTCTTCTTCGCGGCCGGGAAAAGGACGTTGTTCAGAATCAAACGGTAGCCGGGCGAATTGGGATAAAGCGATAGATCCGTAGGGGCCGCGCCGATGTTGTGCTGAGGATCCTCCGGGTCGTGCCCCCCCAAAAACGTCCACGATCCCTTGCCATAATCGCCGTGAATGTACTTGACCCACGGTGCGCCCTCCTCCGTGGCAAGTACAGTTACCCCCGGTTTTAGGGTGGCCCTGGTGAAGCTCGTGGTAACCCCGTAAAAGTCGGGTATGACGCTGCGATGGTTCTGGACGAGCATACTAGCCACCGGGTCGAACTTGGCGGAGAAGGCGAACAGCGTGAACTGACCCAACGGCTGGCGCCGCTGCGGAACATTGACCTGATGGCCGTCTATGTCGCTCATCGAGTTCACGAACGGATTCGTCTCCAAGTGGACGTTCTGGAAGGCGAACGATCGCTGCCAGTCGAGCTTGCTGTCCGCCTGCGGATCTACTGGCGTCCCGTCCGCAAAGCTGACGGCGATATCCGTCTGGTGGGCTGCAATAGCCAGAGCCAAGGTCTCCGTTGCGCCACACATCGCAAAGAGAAAGCCCCCGTGCTCGACGTACTGGCGCATCTTTTCAGCCACTGCCTTCTTGAGCTCCGGAATGTTGGCAAACCCGAACTTGCGCGCCACCTGCAGGTTGCGCTCCCGCTGCTCCACAAACCATGGCGCGTCCCTGTAGCCCAGGTACAGCTTGTTCATCTGCCCTGTGAAATCCTCGTGGTGTAAGTGCAGCCAGTCGTATTTAGGTAGCTCGCCGGCCAGGACCTCCTCGTCCCACACGGTCGCGTATTCGATACCCGCGTAGCGGAGCGCCAATGTGACGGCGTCGTCCCACGGAGGCGCTTTCGGCGGCGTGTATACAGCGATACGCGGCGCTCGCTCGAGGACTACCGCGTCCATGTTCCCCCCCGCGATCTCACCCTTGATGGCCGCAACTGCCGCAGCGTCGACGGGCTCGAACCGTACACCGTCCAACGCGGCACGCTTGCGCAGGTCCTCGGCATCGGGCACTAGGAAGCTTCCGCCCCGGTAATTGAGTAACCACTCGCCCTTGTGGCCGTCCCGCAAGGCGTTGAAGACGAGCCCATACGCTTTGAGATGGTTGGTTTGCGATTCGTCCATGGGTACGAGCAACTGCTGCGCCACCGAACCAAAGGGCCACAGAGCCAGCAACAGGCTCGTCACTGCTAGCTGCCACGATCGGCGTGACCAGTCCAGACGCTTCATAGCGGTGGGATAGCCCCCCGCAGGCGCTCCAACTCCTGCCGAGCCTGCGGGACCAAGGCGCTCCGCGGGTAGGAGAGAATCAAGTGCTCCAACCTCATCACCGCCGCGGCTACATCTCCACGACGCGCCAGCGTTCGCCCCCATTCCAGCTCTGCTTCGGCCGCCTCGGGTGCATCGCGGTATCCTTCCGCGATCCGCCGCCAGAGCGACAGTGCCGCGTTCGAGTCGCCGCGTGCCGTGTAGATACGAGCTGAGAACGCCAGTAGAGCCGGCGCCGCATCGGCTAGCGCTTCGGCCGACTCCACGAAACGAGCGGCAGCCGCGGCGCTGTCGCCACGCGCCAATTCGAGAAACGCACTGCCTAAGGCACGTGAGCTGTCCGCACGGGTACGCGCTAACAGAGCCAGTGCTGACACACTCGCTTGTGTGGGCTCTCCCAGCTTGCGCAGGGCAGCACGGGCCGTGGCCAAGTCCCCATCGTAAAGCGCCAGCCAGGCACCCACCTGCTCGTCCCCTTCCGCACCCACCTTGGCCAAGACAGCGCGTGCGCGCCGCGTGTCGCCCGAGCGTACCCATCCCCACGCGACAGCTCGTAAAGCTGCGTCGTAAGAGACCGCGCCGAGCAGCGAGCGACCCTCCTCCGCAACAGCCTCCGCCTCGGCGGCCCGCCCCAACTCTGCCAGGGCTCTGATGCGCAACAGCGCAACCGCTGGCTGGAGGCCACTGTCGCTCGCAGGCACACCCGCAACCAAGTCCAGCGCAGACCGCGGATCCCCACCTTGCAGTGCGGCCGTCGCTGCCCTCACCCGCAAATCCGACTGCGCGCGATACCGTAGAACTGCCGTGTAGGCATCCCGAGCCGTCAACCAGGCTCCCTGCTCCTCAGCTTGCGCGGCAAACTCCAGCCACACCGTTACCACGGAGTCCGAAGCCTCTAGCTCCTCCAACGCACGCCACCCCTCGCGAGCCGAGCGCCACCGCAGCTCCAAGTCGGCCAGCACTCGCCTCGCAGAAAGTTCCACTGGAGGCGCAGCCAGCACTGCCCGAATGCTGTCGCGCGCCGCACCCTGGGCCTGCAGCAGGACGTAGGAGGCCATCTGCTCCAGATACGGCTCGTCGGCG
>DATMBI010000328.1:0-3777 GCA_035559375.1 Gemmatimonadaceae bacterium
CTTGCAGCACCTCGTCAGCCGCCGCCACGATAGCATCCGCTAGTTCCGGCGCAAGCCTCCCTGTCTTCTTGTGAACGAGAGCCGCAGCCTTTTTTATCCACACCTGCGCGATCACGAACGGCTCCCAGGGACGGAGGCCACTGATGGGAAAATTCTCGACCGCCCGCTGCGTCTGGGCGCCGTAGAGTGCATTCTCCGGGACCTGCACCGGCCCCAAAGGATCCTTTTCGACCCGCGTTCCCGACATCACTCGCTCGTTAGGTACGATCGATAGCTAGCGTCCGACCGGCCGCACATCACGGTACGGGCGTCGGTACCTGATAGGTAGAGATGATCTCTAGAACTGCGTTGCCCACGACACGGAAGGTCGTTCGCAGGCGCGTCGCCACGATGTCTTCGACCCGCCCGCCGTTGTTGGACCACGGTTGATACTGGCGAAACGGGATGTACGCCACCCCGTCGTCCACGAAGGAGCAAAGGACTTGGCGAGCAGCGCCGCTGGAGTTGGTATAGCGCAGCGAGACGATCATGGCGCTGTTCTGATCGTGCGGCAACGACCAGCGAACCTCCATACTGTCGGTGCCGCTGGGCCGCACGATCGGGCTGAGAGTGAAGGGTTCGGCTGTCTTCCCCCTGATCTCTGCAGTCGGGTACCCCCCCAGTGCCCCCGGGATGTTCACTACCACCGAGTCACCGGGGTTATACGGAATGGCATCGCCGCTGCGCTTGTAAGTAATCCCGGAGCTCCCGCTGACTCGTGGTAGCGTGTCTGTGCGCCCTCCCATGCGTAACGTGAGCGGCACGCCGGCGTCCAGGAATTCCACACCAGTCAGGTCGTTGTTGGGGTTGTAGCTGGCGTCAGCGCACGAGTCTAGTACGATCGCAGCGTTCGGAACCCCTATCAAGTTGCCCACGAAAAAGAAAGCTTCGGGCGCCGTGACATGCTGGCCGCTCTGGGTTTTTGCAGCTGCTATGGTCACGAATCCCCAAGTCTCGTTACGAGCGTTGGGGCCCAACCCTTCGTCACACGCCACGACGGCGGCTACGGCCAAAGGCGCTATCCAAGCCCGCCTAGCCATACTGAATCGTTCCCCGAACGACTGCTTCTTCATGCTACAGCTCCTCGGCCAGCAGGCCGCAAATTCGATTCATCTGGAATCTGACAAGGAGGCCGCGATTGCGCGAGCGGGGCAGGTGCCTCACTGCCGCCGAACGGGCAGGGCAAGGCCGTTCAGGAATGGGTTGCTACGCAGTTCCTCGGCAATCGTCGTCTCTGGCCCGTGGCCCGGCAACACTCGCGTTTCGCGTGGAAGAGCCGCGATTTTAGCGAGGGAGCGCATCAGCTCTCTTCCATCGGACAGAGGGAGGTCGCTCCGCCCGATGGATCCAGCGAAGAGGCAGTCGCCGACAAAGGCCACACCCTGCCCGTGGATGACTACGTGACCGGGGGCGTGTCCTGGAGCATGCATCACTCGGAAATCGAGTCCACCGAGCTGCAGGTGTTCGCCGTCGAAAAGCCAATGCTCCGGTTCGGGCGGCTGCTCGATAGAGATGCCATAAGCGGCGGCCAACTGTGCCGCCATACCGTACAGCTCTCTGTCGGCCGGGTGCAGATAAACCGGGATGCCAAACGCCTTCCGCAGCTGGGCTACACCTCCAACATGGTCGAGGTGGGCGTGCGTGATCCAGATCGCGACCGGCGTAACGTGCAGCCCGCGCGCTGCAGCCACGAGGCGATCGCCCTCGTCGCCAGGGTCCACGTATGCCGCCTCGCCGGTAGTTTCGTCCCAGACGAGGTAGCAGTTCTCCTGGAACGGACCTGTAACGAAGCGCTCTATCTTCACTGAGTAGAGGCCACCTGCGGGATCGGGATGGCAGCCGTCTTGAAACCGCGTTCGGTCAGGTACTTGTCGGCCGCAATCGCGGCAGTGGTACCGTCGCCTACCGCAGTGGTGATCTGGCGTGTGAGCTGCTGACGCACGTCGCCAGCAGCGAAGAGCCCAGGAATCGAAGTCTGCATGGTGCTGTCGGTGATCAGGTAGCCCTGCTCGTCGTGCTCCACATGCCCTTCGATGATCCCGGTGTTGGGCCTGAAGCCTATGAAGATGAAGATGCCCGTTACCGGCAGCGTCCAGCGCTCGCCACTCCGCACATTGCGTAGAGAGAGCCGCTCGACGAGCCCCTGAGCGTCGCCATGAATCTCTTCGACGACAGTGTCCCAGATGACTTCGATCTTGGGATTCTCTAGCACCCGGTGGCGCAACAGGCGTGATGCACGCAATTCGTTGCGGCGATGTATCAGGAATACTTTGGATGCATAGCGAGTGAGGTAGTCTGCCTCCTCGCAGGCCGCGTCCCCGCCACCCACGACAGCGATAGTCTGCCCCTTGAAGAACGCACCGTCGCACACCGCGCAGTACGAAACGCCTCGCCCCGCATACTCCGCCTCACCCGGCACACCGAGCTTCACCGGAGTACCTCCCGATGTCACTATCACCACCGGGGAGCGATAAACGTCACCAGTGTCAGTGACGGTCTCGAAGCTATCGTCCACCTTTCGAACGCGAAGCACGTTGGCTAGGTGAAACTCGGCCCCGAACTTCTTTGCGTGAGCTTCGAACTTCTCGGCGAGTTCGACGCCGAGAATGCGTTCGAACCCGATGTAGTCTTCGATCACTTCTGTGTTGAGGAGTTCACCTCCAGGCTTGCCGCGCTCCAGGACTGCAGTTCTGAGCATCGCGCGCCCTGCATAGAGACCAGCCGTCATCCCCGCCGGCCCGGCGCCCACGATCACCACGTCGTAATCCAGCTTGTTGGCCACTGTACTCCCTCCAGTCAGCGAATGTGGCGGCCCCCATCCACGAAGATCACTTCGCCGGTTACGTAGCGAGCCTCCACCAAATAGAGCACCGCCTGCGCCACGTCCTCGGGGTCGCCCCAGCGGCCGAGCGGCGTCGTTCGCGCAAGGCGTTCCCGTGCCCGCTCCCCGAACTCCGGAGGCGGCAGGATGCTACCCGGCGCCACGCCGTTGACTCGCACACGCGGCGCTAGAACCCGCGCTAGCGCCCTGGTCAGGTACACCAAAGCACTCTTGCTGGCTCCGTGCGGAATGTAATCTGGCCAGGTTTCGAAAGCTGCCAGATCGGCGATATTCACTATGGAACCG
The DNA here is from genome assembly GCA_035559375.1 of Gemmatimonadaceae bacterium. Classification (GTDB taxonomy): domain Bacteria; phylum Gemmatimonadota; class Gemmatimonadetes; order Gemmatimonadales; family Gemmatimonadaceae; genus DATMBI01. The sequence goes on from DATMBI010000328.1 coordinate 3,167, forward strand.
CCATCCGAAAGATGACTTGCGGCCTCCTGTGCGATGAGAAAAGGGGCACGAAGGTTGAGCGCCATGACGTAGTCCCACTCTGCTGGAGACACTGCCCCGAAGGGCGTGCGGAGCATGACTGCGGCCGAGTTCACGACCACGTCCAGCGCCCCCATGGCACGGTGCGCGTCAGCGACGAGCGACGCAGCCTGACCCACATCAGTTAGATCGGCTTCAAGAAGCACCGTCCGCCGGCCGAGGGCAGCCGCCGACGACGCCGTAAGCTCCGCGCCGGCCGCCGAGCTGTGGTAGTGGATAGCCAGGTCGTATCCGCGCCTGGCCAGAGCCAGGGCAATGGCTTGCCCCAACCGCCTCCCAGCGCCCGTGACGAGGGCGACCGGCGAGCGTTCTCCAGCAGCGCCATTCATCGGAGAAGCCGTCCCCCGGCGCTCGTGCTGCGACCAGCGATAGCCATATCCTGCCCGACCAGCCAGGCAGCCGGCACTGGCACCGAGCCCAGCCCGCGAGCTGGATCGGTTATGCTGTGCGAGTCCGAGCCCCCACTGGGCAGGAGTTCCAGTTCCTCGCACCATTGTGCCAGGAGGCCACGCGCCTCGACGCTGTGCGAGGGA
>DATMBI010000329.1:0-4162 GCA_035559375.1 Gemmatimonadaceae bacterium
GTGCAGGATCCGCGCGAACGCCTGCTCGCCTACCTCGATTTTCGCGCCGAGTTGGTTCGCGGTGAGCTGTCCGAGTTCACCTGTTTGCTCGGCACCCTCGTGCAGGAGACGTTCGCTAGCCATCCGGCTTTGCAGGCTGCATGCGGCGCCGGCATCGAGGCGCATGCGCAGACCCTTGTCCCCACGATCGAAGCGGCCAAGGCGAGGTACGCACCGGACGCGGACTGGAGCGCCGAGAGTCTCGCACGACATACCCAAGCCGTGCTGCAAGGCGGCTTCGTGCTTTCCAAAGCCAGTGGCGATCCACAACCGGCGCTCGATGCGATCGCGCATTTGAAGCGCTACCTACAAGCGCTGCTTCCAACCACTAACCCCGAGAGGAGATGACGGCCATGCCCTACACCTTGACCCAGGTTCGCGTGTTACGTGCCCCATGCGAGCGCGTCTGGCGCGCGCTGACCGAACCGGCCGCGATCGCCAAATGGAACCCGCCCGATGGTTTCGTTGCCGAAGTGCATGAACTCGATTTGCGCGAGGGTGGGCGTTTCCGCATCAGCTTCGTCAACTTGGGCAACGGCCAACGCAATACCTTTAGCGGCAGTTATAGCCAAGTCGTGCCGAACCAGAAGCTCGTTGCAACCAGCCGTTTCGAGAACGTCGACTTTCCTCAAGAAATCACACTCACTTATATGTTGCGCGCCGTGTCGGTCGGCACCGAGTTGGCGGTAGAGCAGGTGGGATTACCCGATGCCATCCCAGCCGAAGCCTGTCGCCTTGGGTGGCAGCAGTCCTTCGATCTGCTGACCCGACTGGTCGAGCCAGAGATCCTGCCGTGAAGCCAATCCTTCCCTGTCTCTCATTCGCCAATGGCGAGCAGACCGAACAGGCGGTCCGCACCTACATCGACCTCTTCCGCGCCGTGTTCGGCCAGGCGGGGGAGTTGGCACGCACCACGTTCTCGCAGGCCGAAATCGATACCCTTCAGCAGCTGCATGGTCTGCCGCCAGAGCAACTGCCCGGACCAGCTGGCGCGGTCAAGACCATTCGCTTTCATCTGAACGGCATGGAGCTCTTGGCGCTCAACGGCGGCGGCTACTTCGGCCGATTCCACGAGAGCTTTTCGCTCTATATCAACTGCGATACCCAGGAGCAGATCGACCACCTGCACGAAGCCCTTTCCGAAGGTGGCCAGGTGCAGCCCTGCGGCTGGGTCAAGGATCGCTTCGGTGTGTCCTGGCAGATCGTCCCGGACTTCGTGTTGGGTATCGACGAGGGACCTGACCGTGCGGCCGCCGAGCGTATGAACGCAGCGATTCTGGGAATGATGAAGATCGATCGGGAATACATCCTGAAGCTGGACCATTGACTCTTCGGAGCACACCCGTCGCAAACCCTGGCTGCGCGTGCGCGGGTTCTTATCGACGGAGCGATTCCTTGAATCGGTCTTACGTCCTCTCACCAGTGCGACCGGATAAGAGAAGCCCCAACCGAGGATGGTTGGGGCTTCTTCAAAGGTGGAGGCGCGGGGAGTTGAACCCCGGTCCGAGGTGGGATCCACCGCAGCTCCTACGTGTGTAGCTCGCGCTCTGGAGTCTCCGGCGACGAGCGCGCGAGCAGCTTGGCGCCGGACGAGCTTCCTGATATTTCGCCACACGCCCGGAAGCCTGGCGCGTGACTATCCCGATACTGCGATGCCCTGGAGCCGCCTCGGGCGGGCTGCGTCCAGAGCAGGTGCGTCAACGCCTAAGCGTTACGCAGCCAGTGCCAAGTTAGTGTTGGCAGTTGTGTTTTTCCTGAGGGATTCACCAGGACCCAGGACCTGGACACGCAGCTACAGTTTCACCAACCCCGTCGAAGCCGAATCGCCCCCATGAGCGATATCGAGCTGGCATAGTAAGATATCCGCACGGCAAGGGCCAGTCAACGGCAACGACCTACGACTGCATATGAAATCGTGGCGCACAACACATTACGACAACGTCACTTAGACTCGCTCTGCTTATCTGGATTCGGAGCTTCTGAGCGACGCAGGATCCTTACGGCAGCCACTGCGGCTCCGAAGCCGTTGTCAACGTTCACTACCGTGACGCCCGCGGCGCATGAGTTGAGCATCGTCAGTAACGGTGCCAAACCGCCGAAGTGCGCGCCGTACCCCACGCTTGTGGGGACAGCGATTACCGGACACGCCACGAGGCCACCAACGACCGAAGGGAGAACACCGTCCATTCCTGCTACCACGATGATCACGCTCGCCGAAGAGAGCACGTCCAGGCGGGCCAGCAAACGGTGCAAACCCGCCACACCGACGTCGTTGAGCCGAGCTACCATCGCTCCCATGGCCAGCGTCGTTTCGGCGGCTTCCTCCGCCACCGGTAGGTCGCTGGTACCCGCGGTAACGATGAGCACAGTGCCCTGCGCTCGGGGTACCGGAACGGGGCCTGGCACATGGATGGTACGCCCCACTTCGTTCACCCGCGCCGTGGAGAAGCGAGCCACCATCGCCTGGCTGACCTCAGGTTGTGCCCTCGTCACCAGCACGGAGCCCGAACGCGCGACAATGCGCTCGGCGATAGATACCACCTGATGCGGAGTCTTCCCCTGGCCGAAAACTACTTCAGGAAACCCCTGGCGCAGCGCGCGATGATGATCGATGGTAGCAAATTCGAGCGACTCGAATGGCTCGATGGCCAGCTTCCGCAGTGCCTCGTCGGCCGACACCGCACCTCGTTCGACCTGCTGGAGCAGAGCAAGGATCCGTTCGCGAGTCACCGAGCTGGCTAGCGCAGCGCGCCCACTTCCAGGTCCGATGGCTCCTCGCCCCACGCTCGCTTGGCGAGGTACTCTTCGAAGATCGATTCGATCTCTGAAAAAGAGTTCACGGCGTGAAGACGTACCCGCAGCTCCGCCGAACCCGGGAGTCCCTTAACGTACCACCCTAGGTGCTTGCGGAACTCGATGGCCGCTCCTCTAGGATCGGGTTCGTATTCGTCAGCCATGCGTGCGTGTTCGAGCGCTATCCGGAACCGCTCTCGAAGACTCGGACTCGGCGGCGGCTCTCTCCCGTCGATCAGTGCCCTTGCCTGCGCGAAAATCCAAGGCTGCCCGAACGACCCCCTGGCTATCATGACCGCATCGCAGCCGGTCTCGCGCCACATCCGCAGCGCATCCTCAGCAGTACGAATGTCACCGTTCCCGATCACCGGAATGTCCAGCGACTGTTTTACCGCTGCAATCTCTTCCCAGCGAGCACTGCCTGAAAACATCTGCGTCCTAGTGCGCGGGTGCAACGCCAACGCTCGGGCACCAGCCTCCTGGCAGCGGAGTGCTATCCCTACTGGATCGCGCATGTCTTCGCTCCATCCACTCCGGATTTTTACCGTCACCGGTAGATGCGTTGCCTTCACTACAGCCCGCACTATGCGCTCCACCAGATCGAGATCCCGCAGGCAACCCGAGCCACCGTTGCGTCGCACGACCTTCTTGACCGGGCAACCGAAGTTGATGTCTATGAATTCCGGTTGAAACACGTCGGTCACTATAGCCGCCGCGTCCGCCATAGCGCTGGGTTCGGCGCCGAAGATCTGGACACCGATGGGACGTTCGTCCGCACCGAAGCGCAGCTTTTCGAGTACCGCCGGCCGCTCGCGCCGAATTGCTTCGGCGGCCAGAAACTCGGTCATAACGACATCCGCACCGAAGCGGCGGCAGAGACGTCGGAAAGGAGCCTCCGACACCCCCGCCATCGGGGCCAGATACAGGGGAACGACACTACCTACCGTGAAGGGGAACGAGGCCATCCTATGCAAGCTAAGTATCAGAGGCTGCACCTGCAACGCGAAGATTTGACAGCACTTGTAGCAGGGCGTATGTTGCGCGCCCGGCGCCGAATAGGTAACTGCACGGGCCGGAGCGCTAAAGCGATGCAACTAATCACGAGGCAGAACGACTCAGAATGCTACTTAGAGAGTTCTTTTCTGAAGATGCGATCGATCTCGATCTCAAGGGCGAGACCAAAGACGAGATCCTCAAGGAGCTGATCGGTCTGTTGAGGCTCGACGAGAAGAGCGAGGCTACCCTTTTCAAGATGCTCAAGCGGCGGGAGAACCTCGGTTCCACGGGCATCGGCCGCGGCATCGCGATTCCGCATTGCCGTTCGCTGGTA
>DATMBI010000330.1:0-2944 GCA_035559375.1 Gemmatimonadaceae bacterium
CGCTCCATGTCGGCACGTGGCGAGTGTGCCTCTATGGCCAACTCGACCGCAGCAGCTACCGTGTCCTGGCGGAACACCCTGGACGCAGGGGGCGCGAAGCGCTGCGCTACCGCCTCCGCGGGATCCCCTGCCGCAACTAGCGCTGCCAGGAAGAGGTGCCTGGCCAGCAACACCCATCCGCTGTTCCTATGCACGGCAACAAGATATTGCATCGACAGCGGTGGTGTACCCATTTTGACCGGCGATGGCCAGAACATGATCAGGTGGCGCAGCATTGCGGCGGTACTCGTACTGAGCGCTGCGATCGCCACAGCCCAAGACGTTCGACTTCGCGTGGCACTCGACGTGGGCACCTGCCTACGAGTTCGTAGCGAGCCGCGCGCGGATGCTGCCCGCGTCGGATGCCTAGCTCCCGGTACGAGCGTGACCGCGCTAGCCGCGGTACCGTACTGGCGACAGATCGAAGCCGCCGGCGTAAGTGGCTGGGTAGCCAAGAGATTTCTGGTGCAGGATAGCGTCGCGGCTCCGGTGGCCATCGCTTCAGCTCGGGACGACATGTGGCTGGCGGTTCACTTCGTGGACGTGGGGCAGGGCGATGGCATCTGGATCAGCACGCCCGACGATGGAATCCCCGGCAACGGCATTTACGAGGGAAAAAACATCGTCATCGACGGAGGGCCAGACGCGAGCGATGCACGCAACCGAATGCTGCAGTATCTACTCGATGCCGGGCATCCGGATGCACTCGTCGACGCTCTCGTCGTCACCCACCCGCACGACGATCACTATCCTGGTGCCCTCGGCATCCTCCGCCATTTCGACGTGGCGACCATCTACGAGCCAGGCTACCCCAAGCGCACGGCCTCGTGGCTGAGCTTCCTGGCTCGCGCTGCGGCCGAGAGCGCCCTCGGAAGGCCGACCAAGCTCATGAGCGGCCGCAGTGAGTTCGCCACCCCGGCTTGGGGACGCGAGCTGGAAGCAGCGTTTCTCTGGTCCTACCCAGGCACGCCGGCCGGCCTAGGGTCTCGCCAGAACACCATCGAAAACAATGCGTCCATAGTACTGCGGCTGCGCTACGGGGAGCACACCTTCTTGTTCATGGGCGACGCCGAAGGGAAAGAACGAGACGATCCACCGGACAGGGTGCGCTACGTGGAGATGCGACTGCTCGAGTCGTTAGGTGACACCGGTCTCGCGGCCACTGTTCTCAAGGTCGCCCATCACGGCAGCGAAACTTCGAGTACCTTGCCGTTCATAGCGGCGGTGAATCCCAGGATCGTCGTGATACAGTCCGGCCGCAGAGCGTTCGGCGGCCGCTTTCTGCCCGACGGTAGCGTCCTGGCTCGCTACTGCGCGCACAACCCTAGGTTGCTAATCTTGCGCACCGATCAGGACGACGACTTGCTGGGCCGCAGCGCCGCTACCGATCAGGACGGCGACGACATCGTGATAATGACCAACGGCCGCGAGTTACACGTGAACGTGAAAGTGGACGGCCGGCCAGCCGAACCGCGCGGCTGCCCGCCTTGAGGCCGTGGCTCGCCCCGAGGGCGAGCCACGAACAACTGGCTAACGTCGCTCGACCGGCTTGGAGCGATCCTCGTAGGGGCGTAACCACCACTCGAAGAACACCCAGGTGCGGTTCCAGGAGTCTATTTGCTCAGGCGAATCGACCCGCTCGAGCGTCTGGGGATCTACACGCCGGCTGAACGCGTGACCTCCAGAGCTACCCCACGGCGCAGGATCCACGTAGATCTTGGTCTCCGCTAGGTCGGGCTTTAGCGCGCGCAGCTTCCACACGAGCTGTTGATCCTCTACGTAATCCACGTCGGTGTCGTTAGTAGCCACATGCACCAGTATGGGGACCTTGAGGTTCTCGATGTGGTACAGCGGCGAGCGCTTGATGTACTCCTCCCGCTTCTCGAACGGTAAGCCCTGAATTCCGGCTTGGGTCGAGAAGGAGCGTTGGTAACTGGGTCCCTTGTAGGAAAGCCGGAACACGAGGTTGGTGACAGGAACTATGGCCGCACCAGCCTTGAAGGGGTGCTGATCGCGGCAGAGGATTAGCGTGGTGATGTAGCCACCATGGCTCCACCCCATGATCCCTAGTCTGTCCTGATCCACATGAGGTAGCGTCTTGAGGTAATCCACAGCCGAGACTACGTCGTCCAGCTCCTTGCCGCCGTAATCGATGGCGTTGTAAAAGGCGGCACCATAACCAGTACTGCCGCGATAATCGGGGGCGATGATGACGTAGCCACGCTGCACCGCTTCCTTGACGAAGGGGAACATGGTGGCGCTCCAATCCCCGTGCACGCCGCCGTGGACCCACACCATGGCGGCATGACCCTTGGGACCGCGCTTTTCCAACGGCTGGAAGAGATAGGCCGGTATCTCCAGACCGTCCACGCTGCTCCGGTAACTGATCTTCTTGAAATCCATTACTCCAGCACTGCGCGCTGCATATATGCTGTCTGTGCGCTTCTTAGCTGCGATCTGAGCTTCGAAATTTGCCTGAGGATGGTCTTCCGGCCGATTGCTCACGTAGAGAAGGCGCGCGCGAGCGCTGTCCATGACAACGCTCTGCTGCGGGGGGCCACCGCGCCCCCCTCGGCCACCTTGAGCCAGGGCCGGGTACGCCGCCGAAACCAAGAAGGCTGCAGCTACGAGGAAACGCTGTGTATGCCTTGCATCGAAGACGAACATTGGGTCCTCCGCGAAAGGTTGCGACTCGACGTGCGCGCAACTTGGCAACGGTGCAGAGAACGCGCCAGACTCAACAGCGTTCGCCCGCAAGGAACCAACAACGCGATGTTTCTGCTGTCTTGAAGAAAGCGAGGAGCAGCGACCCCACCTTTTGGCGTGCACCTTGGGCCGGGTGGGTACCGTCGGATGCGAAGTCGCCTGGCAAGTACGTCAAACCGTCAGAGCGGGGACGGGAGCC
>DATMBI010000331.1:0-8429 GCA_035559375.1 Gemmatimonadaceae bacterium
CGCCTGCGACTGGCCCCCGCGGCGCGGTTCGGTCCCGCATCCGAAGAACGGGAGCAGCGCGAGCCAAATGGCCCACGCTGCCCCGAACCGAGGTATCCGTTGCTGCATCCCGCTCCTGCCGAAAGCTTAGCGTCGCAGCGACCTCACGTAGGCGACCACCGAGTCCAGCTGCGCCTGCGTCAGAGTTCGCACCGCGGGCATACCGCGCCGCCCGGTACGGATGAGTTCAGCTATCTCTGCGTCGGTGCTGATCGTCCACTGGCTCGCGTCAGTCAGGTCCCGGGGCGGGGTCCGAAGCCTGCGGCCGGCCGGGCCGTCGCCGCGACCCTGCGGGCCGTGACAGGCCGCGCACTTGGAGCGGTACACGTCGCTCCCCGATACCAGATTCGCCTGCTCCGTCTCCAGCCACCACGGACTCACCGTCGGTTGCACCACGTCGGAAGAGAAAGCCGACGCGATCTGGCGACGGGCCGGCAGCGACCCGGTGCGCATTTCGGGGGCCAGAAACTCCCGCACCGCCCTCGTCTGGGCCGGCGTAAGACGCGCCACCAGAGCCATGTGAGTAACTACGCTATTCCACTGCGCCGGCGTGTAGGTATCCACGCCACGCATGCGATGGCAAGAGCCGCAGTTGGCCGCCCAGACGTCGGCTCCGCTCAGTTCCTGCGCCGTCGCCGCAGCCGCGCTCATGCACAGCACGGCGAGAACCAGCGCCGGGCTTGTGCGAAGGACTGAAGTGCTTCTCGTGAGCATGGTCATCCCTCCTAGAAGCCCACGGTGAACTGGGCGATGAACATGTTGTTTCGGATGCTGGCAACGCCGGCGCCGGTCTCCCTCGTGATGTCGTAGGCGAGCCGCAGGGCCGCGGCGTCCGACGGGTACAGGTTGATGCCTAGCGAGATCCGGCTGCGATCATCGGCCTCGCCGGGGAAGTCGATGGACGAGTAGCGGACGGCCGCCTCGATGGCCCGGGTCAGCTCGTACGAGCCGAGCAGGTAGAAGCCGGACTTGGTGAGAGCACTGGCGCCAGTCGAGTCCTGGCTGGCAGTCATGTACTCGCCACGCACCTCGATGGGCCCGCGCCGCCAGCTGGCGTCAACTCCGATAATCCTGAGGTTCAGTCCGCCAAGGGTGTCGTTGTACTGTCCGTTGTATACCGATGCGCCGAAATCGAACCCGCGGTCACTGACGTAGCCGAGCCGACCGCCCAGGGCGATGTTGTTGTCAACATCCTCGTTATTGTCTCTCATATTGCGGATGTTGCCGTTCGCAGCACCGGCGAGCCCGTTGACACCCCACACGTCGTAGGTGATCCGGCCAGCGGTGCCTAGCGGTGCCGCGCCGCGCACCATCACGCCAACATCTCCGTATGCCACGGGCAGGATGCCGTTGTTAGGCAGCGGCCGGCCCGGGATGCGGTTGATCCACGCGGGGTGCAGATCGGCGTTGAAACGCCCGAACGGAACCAAGAACTTCCCCGCCACGATGTTGGCGACCGGCCAGCGCGTAAACGCGATGTAGCCGTACTCCAGCATGATTTCGTCGCCGCCATGCTCGTACTCTACCTCCGCGGCGGCGAATACGTCGCCGCGCAGCTGGCCGAGTAGAATGAGGTTGAAGTTCTGCGCGTCGAACGTGTTGGTGCGTGGATCGGAAAACGTGACTTCGAACTCGGACACCGCGTATCCGGTGACCATCAGCCCCTGTGCGGCCACCCATGACGGGACTGCCATGGCTCCAACCGCTGCGGCGAGCCACAGTAACTTGCGTCGCATTGCCTGTCCCTCCCTCCGGCTGCCGTGAGAAGACGACCTGAAGAGACCAAAAACACGATCGGAGCGATGCCGATGCAGTATGCGGGCCAGTGCATCGGGAGGCGGCGCAGGTCGTTGTCAGGCACGTACTTCGCGTGAGCGGGGCAGACTCATCCGGGGGTAAGGATTCGCGTCAAAAGGCAGAGTTGGCGGGGCTTTTCACCCACCGGAAGAAACTCCGGATTGCGGTAAGGGGTCAGCCGAGGCCGTATTTCTCCAGGCGGTAGCGCAGCGTGTCACGAGTCAACCTCAACAGCCGCGCGGCCCGCGACTTGTTCCCTCCGGCTGCGCGCAGTGCCTGCGCGATAAGGCTGCGCTCCAGCTCCTCCAGGTCTACGCTCTCCAGCTCGCTCTCGGCCTGGAGCCGCGGCCAGCGCCAGGCGAGCAGCGCGAACCCGCCGACCCCCCGCGAACACCTGGAAGATCGGGAAGAACTAGCCGATGCTGGATTGGGCGAAGCTGTGCACGCTCGAGATCACGCCTGGGCGGGTGATGAACGTCCCGAAGACGGACAGCTGGAACGAGCCGGTGATCAGGCCGAGGTTCCGCTTCTTCAGCATGCCGCGCTTCTCCTGGATCATCACGCCGTTGCACTACGAGATCGGGCGCAGCCAGCGGCTCGAGATCCTTCCCGAGTCCCGCCACGCGAGCTTCGAGCTGGCGCACCTCCTGGTACATGGTGGCCAGAGCCTGACGCAGCGTGGCCGGCAGCGGTTGGGAGGGATCGGCCAGCAGCGGCGGCAGCTCGCGCAGGGCCCGCGCGGCTCCGGCCGGGAGAACGATGCCCTGTTCGCGCAGGATGCCGCGCAGCATGTTGAGCCGCGCGGTGCGGGTTGCCATCCACTGGTAACGGACGCGGTGGCCGGCCTGTTGCCCCGACCGGCCTCAGTGCTGAGCGGTGCCGCAGGCCTCCATCACGATGTGCGAGGGTTCCAGGGAGCTCAGCAAGTGGGCAAACTGAGATCGGTCGAGGCGGTGGTGCTGCAGCACCCGCCAGCTACGCTGGCGCGTGCGCATTCTCCTGCGCTGTCTTCACGGTAATGCTAGGCTTCTCAGTCGGTGCTCGCTTCGCGGCGAGCGCGATTCCGGAACGCTGCCTTGACCGCGGCGCGTCTTCCGACCCCTACCTGCACAGGTGACGCTGAGCCACTTTAACAAGTTCACCTGTTGAATGCCGAACCTCTCCCTCGAGTTTACGAAGTCGAACTGCGTCTTGAGTGAGGCCAACAGCTCTAGCATCGTATCACAAGATACAGCCACGGTACCGTGCACTCTCTAGGATGGGAGGCACCGTGAAATCACGCAGGGCGGTCGCTCTTGTGGCCCTTCTAGCCACCGCTGGTGTTCTAGCAAGCTGCGAGAGCGCCTCGGACCCCATCAGCCCCGATGGTTCTGACGCGAGAATCCAACCGTTGTGTCAGCTGGGTTGCCTGGGTGAGGGCGATCCGGACCCGGGAGCGCCGGGCCTCTATCTTGAGGGGGTTGAGCCTGAGTTCTGCGCACAAGGTTCTGACACGGATGAGGACGGCCTGAACGACTTCTGCGAGAAGCAACTCTCGTGGGCCTTCCGACCCGAGCTCCGGTACTGGGACCTAGACGACGTACGACGAGAGCCCTACTGGGCGGCCCGCAGCCTCAGCTCGGGATCAGTGCGGATCATCTACATGCTATCCTACTACATCGATCTCGGCGCGGCCAACGGGAACGAGTGTTGGGAAACGTGGGGGTGGTTGGGGTCTCCCTCCGTTCTTCCAGCCTGTGGCGGCTTGGTGCAATGGTCATAACGGAGATTCCGAGGCGATCATTCTCGACGTCACTTACGACTACGGCACCCAACATTGGGGACTTACACACGCGCACGTGTCCGCTCATGAGCACTACCATCATGCGTCGCCCAACGCCATGGGGTTCGCGTCAGTTATCTACCCTGAAGATGACGGCGGCTATCCTGCCATCTACGTCTCACAGAAGAAACACGCCAACTACTACGATGTATCCTCGTGCAACAGCGGCGGTCCATACGTGTCTCTGATTGGTCGGGAGATAGGCACTGACGATTGTAGCCTGGTTAACACGGCCGTTCGACTCGAATGGAGCAAGTGGTGGAATGTCGGAAGCAACGTTGGCGGCGCGTCAACTCAGCTGGTCGACTGCATCGAGAGCCGCAATCCCAGCTACGAGTATTACGGCAGCGGAAGATTAGAGTGCTATTGGACACCGATCTACTTCAGAGGCTGGGTTCCCAACGAAGTCGGCGGCGGTGAGGCAACAACTCCATATGCCATCCGACTTCAGCAATTCGGCTTCTGACGGTCTGCGTGCCCTCGCCTCACCCGGCGCAACGACGACGCGCGTTGTTCGCGCTAGGAGCTTGCCGCCCCTGCTAGTTACGGTCGTCCTGGTGTGCACGCCAATACCAGCGACCGGCCAGGTTCCACAACTCCCTCAACGGCTGGATAGCGGCACAGTGGTACGCCTACAGCTCCAGGGGGGAAGGCGTCAGACAGGCCGTCTCGTTGCGCCTTTCGCTCTGGGCTCGACTGCGCTTCGAATGTGCCCTTGGCCGGGACCGCCCTGCGAACTCGCTCACGATCGGTTCGTTGAGCAGCCGGCTCAGACGGTGGTTGCCATGGAGGTTCGTCGCGGATCCTATGCCCGAGTTGGCGCCACAATCGGTACGGCAGTCGGCCTCGGACTCGGAATCTTCGTACTCGAGGGAGGATTCGAGACCGACACCCGTACGACTTCGCGACTGGGGGGCTTGCCCCGTGTTCTTTCTGCTGTCGGCAGCGTGGCCTTCATTGGAGCATTCGGCGCCATGATCGGTAGCGCCTTCTCCCGGTGGGAGCCGTTCCGATAGGCTGCCTCGGCTCAGGTACGGCAGCGGCCGCGCTTGCCTAATCGCCACGTCCCGGTTGCACTGACATAGGCATGGAGCAGCAACGAAACGGCGTTACGGCGCCGCGCTTCGCTATCACCGCCGGAGCCGTGCTGGGCGAGCCAGGCCAGCGCCGCCTCGAAGCGTTCGCGGGCCGCGGCGTACCGACCGCTGCCCACGAACAGGCCAACCATCGCCCCAAGCACTGTCACGACCAGCAGCAGCAGCGGGATGATCCGTCCAACAGTGACAGGCGTCTCGACGTCGAGCGCACGAGGCAACTGACTATCAGCCCCTGTGCGGTCACCCATGACGGGACTGCCAGGGCTCCAACCGCTGCGGCGAGCCATAGTAACTTGCGTCGCATTGCCTGTCCCTCCCTCCGGCTGCCGTGAGAAGACGACCTGAAAAAGACCAAAAACACGATCGGAGCGATGCCCATGCGGTATGCGGGCCAGTGCACCGGGAGGCGACTCATCTGGGGCGGATTCGCGTCAAAAGGCAGAGTCGGCGGGGCTTTTCACCCACCGGCAGAAACTCCGGATTGCGGTGAGGGGTCAGCCGAGGCCGTATTTCTCCAGGCGGTAGCGCAGCGTGTCACGAGTCAACCTCAACAGCCGCGCGGCCCGCGACTTGTTCCCTCCGGCCGCGCGCAGTGCCTGCGCGATAAGGCTGCGCTCCAGCTCCTCCAGGTCCACGCCCTCGGCGGGCAGCTGGGCAACGCCGGAGCCGGCGCCCGATCCCGTAGCGAGCGGCGGTCCCTGCCAGCAGACCTCGAGCGGCAACTGTTCCGGCGCGATCGTCTCTCCATCCTCGAGGAGCACCAGGCGCTCGATGACGTTGCGCAGCTCGCGCACGTTGCCCGGCCACGAATAGGCCTTGAGCGCAGCCAGCGTATCCGGTAGGAGCGTCGGGATTCTCCGATGGAACCTGCGACAGAACTCCTCCAGGAAGTGCAGCGCCAGAGGTTCCACGTCTTCGGGGCGTTCGCGTAGCGGCGGCAGGGTGATCGGCAGGACGTTGATCCGGTGGTAGAGATCCAGCCGGAACGCGCGCTCGGCCACCTGGTCAGCGAGGTTCCGGTTCGTCGCGGCGACGATCCGGACATCCACCTCGATGTCGGTGAGTCCGCCGACGCGCCGGAAGGTGCGAGTTTCCAGGAAGCTAAGCAGCTTCGCCTGGACGCCGAGGGAAACATCGCCGATTTCGTCGAGCACCACGACCCCGCCCTCGGCCAGCTCCAGCAGCCCGCGCTTGCGCTCGCGCGCGTCCGAAAACGCACCGCGTTCGTGCCCGAACAGCTCTGATTCGAAGAGCGCGTCCGGTATGGCCGTACAGGTTACCGCAAGGCATGGCGCATCACGACGGGGACTGCGCTGGTGGATGGCGTGCGCGATCAGGTCCTTGCCGGTGCCGCTCTCGCCCTGGAGCAGCACCGTCGCCGGATCGGCGGCCGCCACCTTGTCCACCCATTCCATGACCCGGCGCATGGCCCCCGAGCGGGCGATCACGTTCACCGGCGCCAGTGACTTCTGGATCTGACGAAAGCCCGCTACCTCGGACCGCAGCCGCCTGGCCTCAAGGGCGGCGTTGAGTGTAACGGCCAGCTGCTCGAATGCCAGCGGCTTCTGGAGGAAGTGGTATGCACCGGCCCGAACCGCCGCCACAGCAGTTTCGACTTCACCGTAGGCGGTCATCATGATCACTACCAGGTCGCGGTCCAGCCGGTGTAGGTCTTCAAGCGCCTCAAGGCCCTTGCAGTCGGGGAGCCTGAGGTCCAGCAGCACGGCCGCTGGCATCGCCTGCTCCGCCACCCGCAGCGCCTCGGCTCGCGAGCCCGCCGTGACCACGTCAAAACCGAGCCCGCGCAGCTGCTCGGCGAGCCATTGGCGCAGCAACTCCTCGTCGTCCACAATCAGGATCTTCGCCCGCCGCCCCTTCATGTCGGCTCCCCTTGACCGTCGTTCAGCTGGACGGGGAACGAGACCGCAAACCGTGTGCCCCCACCAGGCGCATCGTCCACGGCGATAGTGCCACCGTGCTGTTCGACGATCTGGCGAACGATCGCGAGTCCAAGTCCGGTGCCCCGATGCTTCGTCGTATAGAAGGGCCGGAAGATGCGTTCGCGGTCGGCTGCCGCAATGCCCGGGCCCGTGTCAGAGACGGCAAGCGTGACAGAGCGGTGAGTCGAGGTGGTCGTAACCACCAACCGTCCTCCGGCAGGCATGGCCTCGATCGCGTTGAGCGCCAGATTCACCACGACCTGCCCGACCTGGTCGGGATCCAGGAGAACGCTGGGCAGGCCGGCACCGAGTTCGCGGACCAATTCTACCCTCCCCTGCTCGGCGCGTGGCACGATCAGCTGCAGCGACCGCTCGACCACCGCGTTGAGGTCTAGTAACGAGCGGTGCGCCGGCGCGGGGCGCGCGTAGCTGAGCAGTTGCTGAATGGCGGCCTCCATTCGATCCACGCGGTGCAGCAGTTCCTCCGCCAGGCGGCGTCCCTCCTGGTCGTCGGGGCGAAGCCGGCGGATCAGCAGCCGGGTCCCACTGGACACTCCGAGCAGCGGGGTTTTCAGCTCGTGCGCGATCCCCGCAGCCACCTCTCCGACGGTCGCCAGCTGTTCGGCGCGTTGCATCTGCTGGTGGTGCAGCTGCTCGACGCGGAGCGCCGACTCCCGCAGATGGGCGGCCATGTCGTTGAAGCGGTTGGCGAGCAGTCCCAGCTCATCGTCCTGGGATGCGGGCACGCTCGCCTCGAGGTCGCCGCGGCTGATCCGCTCGGTGGCTATCACGAGTTCGTGCACCGGGCGGACGATGCCGCGCGCCACGAGCCACACGACTCCAACCAGCACCAGGACGAAGGCCCCCTCGAGCACGAGCGACATTGTGCGCAACCACCGCAGTCCGCCGAGCGCGGCGTGCGCCGGCACTGCGGCGACCAGGCGCAGCGGATGGCCCGGCACCGCCTCAACGGCACCGATCACTTCACCCACCCCGCGCAATCGCGGGCGATTGGTACCGCGCTCGAGGTCCGAGAAGAGCCCCAGAACGCGCCCGTAGTCGAGTCGCCCGTCAGCGTGGGATGCGTAGATCGGAAATGCCGCCGAGTCCAGCACGAACACCCGTACGTCGCCGGCGCTGCGCGAGGGTAGCTGGAGAAAATCGCCGATGTCGCCCACTGCCACGGTTCCCAGAACGACCGCCGGCGTGGAGTCGGAGTGGGTGGGAATCGCGACTGCGAGAACCAGCTGGGGCTCCGGTGGCACACCTGACCTTGCGACGGCGAACGCGCGACCGCGGGTGGACGCGTTCGCCACCAGTGTGGTGTCAGTCCAGCGCGTGCCGGCGCCGAACCCGGGCGCCGACGCCATGACCATCCCGGCCCGGCCCAGCAGAAGCAGCGAACTGAATTCGTCGAGTTCCCTCCGGAGCCGTTCCAGTTCCTCAGCGGCGAGCGCGCTGGCTGCGCTCAGCTCGGCGGGGCTCGCAGCCGAGTCCAGCAGCGTCGCACCGCTCGCGACCAGGAGCCGATCGGTGCGCGCCGCCGTGGCTAGCCCGAGCAGGCGCCGCTCGATTTCGTCGCTCACGTGGTGGGCCTGCAGCTCAGCGAGCGCATGCAGGTCGCGCTCGGCGAGCGAGTTGATGATTCGCCCGCTGACCAGGTAGCCGACCGTATTGGATCCGATGATTGGAACCAGGGAGAGCACCAGGAACCAGGCCAGCAGTCGCCGTCCG
>DATMBI010000332.1:0-7057 GCA_035559375.1 Gemmatimonadaceae bacterium
GCGCTTGTAGTCACCGAGCACGAACTCGTTCTGGTACCGGCGAGCCAGAGCTAGATCGCGCCGAGATTTCACGAGCATGGCTATGCTCACAGCCTCCAGAGTGAAGTACAGCGCCCCAGCACCAGTCCGGCGCAGCTGCGACTGAGCCAGCCCCGGCACGAGCAGAGAAACGACGAACGCCCGCCCTGGCGATAGGGGCGGCTCGAGAGAATCCTGCGACGCCCTCGTTAGGCTCTCCCTTTGCCTACTAGTATCGGTGCCTACCTGTGCCTGCACTGGCAGGGCGACCACGATAGCAAGTGCAACACCGACGAGGTGCCTGGCGGGAGCGTATGGGAATCGAACCCACCCAACCCGACTCAGTCGGGTCGCAATCGTTTTGAAGACGATGGGAGCCACCAGGCCCCAGACGCTCCCGCTCACTATCTCAGCAATAGTAGCCGCGACTCGCGCGGCACCACGTCGCCCACGACCGCCGCTCCCGGAACACGCGCCCGGTAGTCAACGAGTAGCTCGCGTGGCATAGCGAGCAGTAGTCCGCCGGATGTCTGCGGATCTACTAGTAGCGCTTTCGAAAAATCCTCGGCATCGCCCCAATCCACTAGCTCCTCCAGGTATTGCGCATTACGATCGGCGCCAGCAGGGATCGCCCCTGCCTGCCAGGCCTCCCTAGCACCCGGTAGCACCGGAATCTGGCTTACGTCGAAGCGCAGCGTGACATCGCTAGCGCGCGCAATATGGCTGGCGTGACCGAGCAGTCCGAACCCCGTGATGTCCGTCGCGCAACGTACCCCTAACTCCAAGGCTGCCCGCGCCGCTCGCGCGTTGAGGGTGCGCATAGCCTCGATGGCTGGCGAAGCCTCGGCGTGCGTCATCCGGCCCCGCTTCAGCGCAGTCGAGACAAACCCCGTTCCTAGTGCCTTAGTGAGTACGAGTGCCTGCCCCGGCAGCGCTGCAGCGTTAGTCAGCATGCGGCGTGGATCGATTCTTCCCGTCACGGCGAGGCCGTATTTCAGTTCCTCGTCCACCACCGTGTGACCGCCGACTATTGCCGCTCCCGCCTCGTGTACCTTCTCCTGTCCACCCTGCAAGATGGCAGTAAGCACCTCCAATGGCAGTTTGTCGGTGGGGAACGCCGCGATAGTGAGGGCAGTCAGCGGCTCGCCCCCCATCGCGTAAATGTCCGAAAGCGCATTGGCCGCAGCGATCTGGCCGAACTCGAACGGGTCGTCCACGATGGGTGGAAAGAAGTCTACCGTCTGGACGAGTGCTAGCTCGTCGGATAGACGGAAGACTCCGGCATCGTCGAACGTTTCCCTTCCGACGACGATCCGCGGGTCTTGTCGCGCCGGAAGTGGCGCCAGCGCTCTCATCAGGTCACCCGGACCCATCTTGGACGCTCAACCAGCGCAGCGGGCGAACTGTGTGAGTCGGAAGAGCGTCTCGCGGGAGTTAGGCATGGGACCGTGGTTTGCGGCTGCAGGAACAGCAAAGCCGGGAGCTGTGGTGTTTCAAACACCTCGCTCAGCCAGGAAGTTTCGCGACCGCCTCGATTTCCACCAGCGCGCCGCGCGGCAGCGCCGCCACCTGCACCGTGGACCTAGCGGGACGTGCCTGGCCGAGAACCCTGGCGTATACCTCGTTCATTTTGGGGAAGTCCGCCATGTCTACCAGAAACACTGTCGTCTTCACGACGGCGTCCCAACCCACTCCAGCGCTCTCCAGAATGGCTTGCAGGTTGGCGAGAACGCGCTCTGTCTGTGCCGAAACGTCACCGTTTTCGATCACGCCCGTTGCCGGATCGATCGCTATTTGACCGGCTGTGAAGAGGAAGCCACCTGCTGCCACAGCCTGCGAGTACGGTCCGATAGCTGCAGGAGCGCGATCGCTGCGAACGTATCTGGGGGACGACACGGTCTCCTCCTAGAACAGTCCAGTGATGCGGCCGTCTGGGAGCACCGCCATCCGCTCGGCGGCCGGCTCCTTGGGCAGCCCGGGCATGGTCATGATATCGCCGCACTGCGCCACAACAAAGCCGGCACCAGCCGCAGGGTAAACTTCATTGATTGTGATGCGGAAGCCCCGAGGGCGGCCCAACTTCGTGGGATCGTCGCTCAGCGAGTACTGAGTCTTGGCCATGCAGATCGGCGTTTGGCCGAGACCGATGCTCTCGAGGTATTCCATGCTACGGGCCGCTCGGGGCGAGAAGTCGACTCCGTCAGCACCGTAGACCTTGGTGGCGATCGTCTCGATCTTTTCCCGAATGGGCAGTGCCGCATCATAGAGTGGCCGGTAGTTGGCCTTCTTCTCCTGGAGTGCAGCCAGGACTTCCTCCGCCATCTCGATCCCGCCGGCTCCCCCCTTGGCCCAGACTTCGTTCATCGCCACGCGGACGCCCAATCTCCTGGCGCAGTCGGCGACCATCTGCAGCTCAGCATCGCTGTCCGTGGAGAAGCGATTGACTGCGACCACCACTGGAACGCCGAACTGTTGGACGTTGTGAATATGGTGCTCGAGGTTGGGGAGTCCTCGCTCGAGCGCGCTCAAGTCTTCCTTGGCCAGCTGGGCTTTCGGTGCTCCGCCGTGCAGTTTGAGGGCCCGTACGGTAGCGACCAACACTGCCACTTCGGGGTTGAGTCCAGCCGTACGGCACTTGATGTCGAAGAATTTTTCCGCTCCCAGGTCCGATCCGAAACCGGCCTCGGTGACTACTAGATCGGCCAGCGCCAGGGCAGCTCGTGTAGCTACCACCGAGTTACAGCCGTGGGCGATATTGCCGAACGGACCGGCGTGCACGAAGGCGGGCCCTCCTTCCAGTGTCTGCACCAGGTTGGGTCTTATGGCATCTTTCAGGAGCAATCCCATAGCGCCTGCTGCCTTGAGGTCGCCAGCGCGCACGGGACGGCGCTCGCTGCCTGCTGTGGAGCCCACGATGATCCTCCCGAGCCGTGCCTCGAGATCGCGGAAGTCGCTCGCTAGAGCCACTACTGCCATGACCTCGCTGGCAGGGATGATAACGAAGCGTTCTTCGCGTGGTACTCCCTCGCTCGGTCCGCCGAGACCGATCACGACCTTGCGAAGGGCTCGGTCGTTCATGTCGATGGTGCGGGGCCAGGTAATGCGTCTGGGGTCTATCCCCAGCGCATTCCCCTGCTGGAGATGGTTGTCGAGCATGGCGGACAGTAGCGAGTGGGCACTGGCTATGGCATGAAAGTCACCGGTGAAGTGTAGGTTGATATCCTCCATGGGGAGTACCTGTGAGTACCCTCCCCCAGCCGCCCCTCCCTTCACTCCGAAAACCGGGCCTAACGATGGTTCTCTGATGCAGAGAGCTACTTTGTGGCCCAGTCGTCGCAGGGCTTGGACGAGTCCGACCGATGTCGTGGTCTTCCCTTCACCCGCTGCGGTCGGGTTGATGGCGGTGACCAACACCAACCTTCCACGTGGCGGCTGGGACGCGATGTCAGCCGGTACCTTGGCCTTGTACTTCCCGTACAGGTCCAAGTCGTCGGGGGCTAACCCCAGTTCGGCTGCTACGTCCACGATTGGACGAAGCCGGGCCGCTTGGGCGATCTCGATGTCGCTAGGTACGTTACTCACACCTGCTGCTCTCCTGTCGTGGGATCGCTCGCCGTCGGCTCAGTGGGGCTCGAACCACGGCTGGGTGAACGGAACGCAAACCGGGCGACATTCTAGGCGAGGGAATGCGCCGTCGCCAGTCGGAAAAAGGCGGCACAGTTGCGCACGCTGGCCTTCCCTACACTTGCGGCGTCCTGTCCACGTGCCTCAGCTATGCGCGCCACAGTGAACGAAACGTACGCCGGTTCGTTGCGGCGCCCACGGTGGGGCACCGGCGCGAGGTAGGGTGCGTCCGATTCCACGAGAAACCGATCTTCGGGCACTGCGCGCAGCAGCGAATCGCCCTCCCATTTCCGGAAGGTCACTATTCCGCTGAACGAGACGTACCAGCCGGCGTCGAGGGCCACCTCCAACAGAGAATCCGGGCCGGTGAAGCAGTGTAGTACGCCGCGGATGCCGCCGCGGCCTGCTTCGCGCACGAAGGCCGCGGTATCCTCTACAGCCTCGCGCGTGTGCAGTACCATGGGTCGACCGCTCTCCGCCGCTACTTCGCGCTGCATTTCGAGTACGCGGAGCTGCTGCTCCCGAGCGGCGTAGTCGTAGCGATAGTCGAGGCCGCACTCTCCTACAGCTACCGCCCCACGGGCCAGTAGTTCGCGCAGCCGTTCTCGGTCGCGCTCCAAATCGCAAGTGGCTGCGTCGTGCGGGTGCACGCCTGCAGTCGTGTAAACGAAACCCGGGTAGGCGCATGCGATCTCGAGAGCTCGCTCGCCAGTAGCCGGAGTCTCGCCTATGCACACCAGTAGCTGTGCCCCAGTCGTTCTGGCCCGATCTATCACGCTGTCGCGGTCGGAGTCGAAGGCCGCGTCCGCCAGGTGGACGTGGCTATCCGCGAATGCTGGCATAGAGTGGCGCCCGCTCCCTCTCAGCGGACTGCCGTTTTCTCCGCGAGCTGCCGCTCTTTCTGCTGCCCACCGGCCGATGGCGCCTCCTTTCCAGCGCTCGAACTCCTCGCGCTCTCGCGCGGAAACCGGTGTTCGATGTAGAGCAAGAGGGGCGATGCGACGTATATCGAGCTAAAGGTCGCGACGAATACTCCGAACGTCATCACCCAGGCGAACGGTCGCAGCACCTCGCCGGCAAAAATCAACAAGGCGAGAGTCGCACTGAGCGTAGTCGCATGCGTCAAGACCGAGCGCGGGAGTGTTTCGTTGATGGACCGATTGAGCACATCGTAAAGCGGCTCCTTCCTGGCCTTGCGAAGATTCTCGCGCACTCGATCGAATATGATGATAGTGTCGTTGCCAGAGTAGCCGAGGAGCGTGAGAATCGCAGCTACTATGGTCAGCGAAACCTCGAGGTTCATCAGCTTGATGAACGACAGCGTGACCAACACGTCGTGCAGTGTAGACAGCACGGCCGCTAGCCCGAAACGCCATTCGAAGCGGATGGCGAGGTATACGAGCGTGACGACGGCCGCCAGCATCATCGCTACGATAGCACCACGTGCTAGTTCGCTCCCCACTTTGGGGCCCACGGCTTCGACGCGCGCCACACGGAAACCCTCCGGCCCGTACTTCGCGCGCAGAACGCGTTCCACGTCGTTCGCGACGCCTCCAGCGGCAGAAGACTGCTCGGCGAGATGCTGTCGTTCCCGCGCTCGCACCGTGTATTCTGTCGGTGAACCGAACTGCGTGATTTCGGCCCCCTCGATACCCCCCTCTTCGAGCGTGCGCCGCAGCTCTGCGACGTTAGGCGGCTCTTTGAATTCGAGCTGCAGAAGAGTGCCGCCCGTGAATTCGATACTGTAGTTGACTCCTCCTGTGAGGAGGAAAGACAAACCACCGGCGAGCATGAAGGCGAGCGTCAGGCCGGCTGACCAGCGCCACCACTTTATGAAATCGTAAGACGTCTTGTAGAAAATACGTAGCATCAGATACTCAGCGCCTGCGCTGTGCGCGTACGCGCCAGCCAAATGAGGTAGAAGGTGCGCACCACGAAAATGGCGCAGAACAGCGAGGACACTATACCAGCGATGAGCGTGACGGCGAAGCCTCGAACAGGACCGGTTCCGTACTGATAGAGTACGGCAGCCGTCAGGATAGTCGTGACGCTCGTGTCCACGATCGCCGACATCGCATGACGGAAACCCTCGTCGATCGCTGTGCGCACTGTCTTCCCTCGGTCGAGCTCCTCGCGTATTCGCTCGAAAATGAGAATGTTAGCATCCACGGCCATACCCACTGACAGGACCAGGCCGGCGAGTCCCGGCAACGTGAGAACTGCACCGAATCCTGCGAGGATAGCCAGCGTGAACAGAACGAAGAGCGCCAACGCCACCACTGCCAGAAAACCCGAGACGCGGTAATAGACCACCATGATGAGGATCACCAGCGCGACCGCGATCGTCATAGCGCGCACACCACGCTGGATCGAATCCTGGCCGAGGCTCGCACCGATGTTACGCACCTCGGCCACTCTGAGCGGAACCGGGAGCGCGCCTGCTCTGAGAACTAGTGCAAGATCCTGGGCTTCGCTCAGGTCGCGCCTACCGAGCGTGATCTGGCCACGGGTACCGATGGCACTCTTGATCACGGGGGGACGCCCCATCACGCGATCGTCGAGCACGATGGCCATGTAGTCTTCGATATGGCGCGCAGTCTCAGTACGGAAACGGCGTCCGCCTTCGTTGTTGAGCTCGAACTCGACTACGGTGCCCTGCAGCGGGTCGTTGTTCGGCCTGGCGTTCACGATGTATTCGCCGGTGAGAATCTCGCGTGCCTCGAGCACATAGAAAGGCCGATACAACTCGCCGCCGATAGCGATCGGTTCGTTCCCCCAGCGTATCACTTTCCCCGGTGGCAGAGCAGCTTGCACCTGCGGCAGCGACAGGTACGCTTCCGCCTTCGCTACGTCTTTTTCCGCCACGAAGTACTCGCCCGGGATCTCCCCTTGCTGCACGATGCTAGAAAGTGGCCCTCCCTTGAGGTTCCCCAACGCGGAGGTATCGGCGACCCGGGTGCTGTCCGTTGCTTTCGGCGCGAGGAGCTGTCGGAGTTTGGCACCCGCGCGCGCCGTATCCTCTGCGGCTGCGGCGCCACCCACAGCTGCCCCCTGCTCCCGTATTATTTCGTCCAGACGAGGCAGTACGCGCTGGAACGCTCCGGATTCGTCGGTGATCATGAACTGCAGGTGCGCCGTTTTCTGCACTACCGCTTCGGCGCGGCGCGGATCGTCTATACCAGGCAGTTCGACTACTATGCGATTCCCACCGGCTTTCTGAACCACGGGTTCGGCAACGCCGAATTCGTCAATTCGGGTACGTACGACCTTCAGGGCTCTTTCCAGTGCGTCGTCTATATCGGTTATGCTGGTCTTGGAATCGTCGATCTCGAGAGCAAGGTACATCCCACCCTGCAGGTCCAATCCCTTCTTGAGCGGGACGCGCTCCACCGTGTCGTAAACGAAAACCCCGTCG
>DATMBI010000333.1:0-11278 GCA_035559375.1 Gemmatimonadaceae bacterium
CGCGAACGGCCTGTACGTGGCGGCCTGCAACCGGGTGGGCTTCGAGCCCGAGCCGGGAACGGACGGCCTGGAGTTTTTCGGACACTCTTTCGTGGCCGATCCTTTCGGTCGTGTGGTAGCTGAGGGGGGTAGCGAACCTTCGGTGGTGCTGGCGCGCTGCGATCCAGCTCTGGTGGAGGAGGCCCGGCGCAACTGGCCCTTCCTACGCGATCGCCGGGTGGATGCTTATTCGGGCCTCTCGAGCCGGCATTTGGGGTGATGCGTCGCGAGGTTGCAGAGGGCCGCTCGCCTGCGGTGCGGGCCCTGTTTCGTATGCCGGCCGAGTGGTCAGGTCATCGGGCTACGTGGATAGCATGGCCACATAACGAAGCCGATTGGCCGAGTAAGTTCGGGGCTATTCCATGGGTGTACGCAGAGATCGTGCGCGTACTCCACCGTCATGAAATCGTCGAGATCCTGTGCAATGACGATGCGGCTGCGGAGGATGCGCGCTGGCGGCTGCAGGCACACGGGTGCAGCGCCGACGGTTACCGGTTTCATGTAGTTCCCACCGATCGATCGTGGCTGCGGGATACCGCCCCTACCGCAGTACACGACAACGCTGGCAACGTGGTGTTGTTGAATTGGTCCTTCAACGGCTGGGCCAAGTACGAGAACTATCGTCGGGACGCGCGCGTTGGTCGTGCCGTAGCCGAGATCACCGGTTTTCCGTTGCAGGAGCCAGAACGTCCTGACGGAGGAGGTCGTTTGGTGCTCGAGGGAGGTGCCTTCGATGTCAACGGAGCCGGCTGCGTACTCGTCACCGAGGAGTGCCTGCTCTCCGATGAGCAGGTTCGCAATCCAGGCATGTCGCGCGCTGATTACGAGAGAGTGTTCGCGCGATGGTTGGGGTGCGAGCGTACGGTATGGTTGGGCGAGGGTTGTGTGGGTGACGACACGCATGGTCATGTGGACGACGTGGCGCGTTTCGTCGCGCCCGATACCGTGTTGTTGGCCTACGAGCCTGATCCTGCCGACGAGAATCACCGGCGCAGTGCGGACAATCTGCGGCGCTTGGAGCTGGCGTTAGCAGGATGGGGGCGGGTGGTATTGTTGCCTTTTCCGCGGCCTGTTGTAATGGAAGGCCAACGTTTGCCCGCCAGCTACGCGAATTTCTACATCGCCAACGGCTGCGTGCTGGTACCCACCTTCAACGATCCGGCCGATCGCCGGGCCTTAGAGGTGTTAGCCGAATGTTTCCCGGATCGTGAGGTGGTTGGGATCCATTCGGTGGATCTCGTCTGGGGGTTGGGCACGCTGCATTGCCTCACGCAGCAGGAGCCGCTCCCCGCCTCCCGTGGCGAACCGGGTGGCCAGTCGTCACTTATGCGTCACATCCAGGGTCACAAAGGATAGGTTTTGCGTCACAGAGGTAGCAGTGAAACGCGTATCTACTGACCGAACGGGGGCCGGGAGCGCTGGCCTAGGGGCCGTGGCATTCCTGATCCTGGCTGGCGGATGCGGCATGGAGCGCCCGTCAGACGCAGCGACCAACGAGGCAGTCGGCGGAAGCGTGGTCATCGCTGCTTTCGCTGAGCCCACCAGCCTGCTGCCGCCGTTCGTCTCCCAGACTTCGGAAAAGCAGATCGCAGACCAGATCTTCGATCCTCTGGCGGAAATCGGCCCGGATCTCAACACACTGGGCGATGCTGGCTGGACACCGCGTCTGGCACGCGCTTGGCACTGGAGCGCGGACTCGCTGGCCATAACGTTCGAACTAAATCCCGCGGCCCGCTGGCACGACGGCGTGCCGGTGCGAGCTAACGATGTGCGGTTCTCTTGGGAGCTGTACAGCGATCCTGCGGTGGCCGCGCACGGTGCTGCCAACCTCCAGGACGTGGATTCGGTGAGCACTCGCGACTCGCTGACTGCAGTGGTGTGGTTCCGGCGTCGCACGCCGGAACAGTTCTTCCATTTGGTATCCACCCTGTACGTACTCCCGGAGCACCTGCTCCGCGGGGAGGACCGAAGGTCGTTACGTCATTCGGCATTCGCCCAGCGGCCGGTCGGGAGCGGTCCGTTCAGGCTCGTACGCTGGGAGCCGCGCTCCCTCATAGAGATCGAGGCGAATACCGCCTACCACTTGGGCCGTCCGTTGCTGGATCGCGTGGTCTGGACGCTCACACCCGACCCGGTCACTGCCACCAGCAAGCTTATCGCGGGCGACGCCGACTTCGTCGAAATGCTGAACGCAGAAGGGCTGCGGCGGATAGGAGGCGTCGGTCACCTGCGCTCCGTTTCCTATCGCGGCTTTACGCAAGGTTATCTGGTGTTCAACATGCGCAGCCCGCGCGAGCCGCTGCAGCCGCATCCGCTGTTCGCCGGTCGCGAGATGCGAGTCGCCCTGACTATGGCACTGGATCGCCGGACGATGCTGGCCGCGGTCCTGGACTCGTTGGGTGCACCCTCGTTCGGCCCGTTTACGGCAGCGCACTTTACGGCCGACACCACGATACCGCAGATACCGTTCGATACTGGCGGAGCCAACAGGCTCCTGGATTCGCTGGGTTGGCGCCAGCGCGATCGCGACGGGGTGAGAATGCGAGCCGGGCAACGGCTGGAATTCAGTTTGCTGGTACCGACCTCCAGTCTGCCTCGTCGCCGCTATGCGGTCATGATCCAGGAGCAACTCAGGCACGTGGGCGTCAAGGTAAAGGTGGAGGAGCTGGACCCGTCTGCAATGGCTCCCCTAATGGTGACGGGGAAGTTCGACGCTGCCTTGCACGCGGTCCAGTCCGAGCCTTCGCCCAGCAGCATCAGGGACGCATGGAAGAGCGTCCAGCCGGGTAACCGGCGAATGAACGTCGGGGCCTACTCTTCTCCGCTGGTCGATGCGCTCATTGACAGCGCTACGAGCGAGTTCGATCGAGCACGAGCCATTCGATACTACCGGCGCGCCTACCGAGCTATCGTCGACGACGCTCCAGCCGTCTGGCTGTACGAACTGCGGCCCAGGGCCGGAGTGCATGTGCGCATCCGGACTCTCGCCGATCGGGCCGACACATGGTGGCGCGACATCCGGCTCTGGTGGATCCCGCCCTCGGAGCGCATCGACCGCGATCGACTGGGACTCCGGGTAGCTAACCGCTAGGGGGCCGCTCCGGCCCGAGTGGCTTTTTCGGCGACCGGAGGCCGCCGAGCGTTGCGCGTAGTGCACCCTGTGCGTCCTCTGTGTGCCGAAAGAACAACCACACGAGCGCATGCTACGTTCGTATTTCGCTGCCAAGACAGGCGGTGCCGCAGCACTGGCTATGGTCCTCGCCTTGCACGGATGCTCTGGCGCTGCCGCCCCGGTACAAGTGGGAGCTGCCGGCCCCTGGAGCGAGGCGTTCGGTGAGCTGAACCGCGCCGGGATCGAACTCGCGGTGGAGGAGATCAATAGCAGTGGCGGAATCCGCGGACGCCCGCTGCAGGTTGTCTTCCGTGACGACGGAGGCGAAGGAAGTCGCGCGGCCCAGATCGCTGGAGAGTTCCTCCAGAACAGCGACATCGTAGCCGTTATCGGCCACGTAACCTCGGGAGCGATGATGGCGGCGGCCCGTGTCTACGACCGCGGCTTGCCCGCAGTTGCAACCACCGCTAGCGCACCAGACCTGAGTGGTATCTCCCCGTGGGTATTCCGCGTGATCACGTCTGACTCGGCCAACGGAATCACCATCGCTCGCTTCCTCGCACAACGGGGAGTCCGAAGGGTTGCAGTTCTCTACGAAAACAACCCTTACGGGCGAGGGCTAGCTACCTCCTTCCGCCGGTCGTTCAACGGTCTAGTGATAAGTTCCGACCCGATTCCATCCGATCCGAAGGCCAGCTTCGAACCGTACGTTTCCTACCTCAAGCGCCGCGGCCCCGAGGCGGTGTTCGTTGCCAGCACTAATGCGCCAGGGCTCGCGCTGTTGCGCGAAGCGCGGCGCCAGAGGCTGGCCGCACTTTTCGTGGGCGGAGATGGCTGGAGCAGCATCGTGAGCGACACGCTGACCGCCGAAGGCGTTTATGTGGCTACTCCCTTTACCGCATACGATCCCCGTGCCGAAGCTCAGCGCTTCGTCACCGCATTCCGCACCAAGTACCGCCGCGACCCTGACGGGAACGCCGCGTTAGCGTACGATGCCACGATGCTGTTGGCTCGTGCTATAGCGGAGGCTGGCGAAAGCCGCAGCAGGATCCGCCAGTGGCTGGCCGGTTTGAGCGCCACCGAACCGTTCCGTGGCGTGACCGGCCCGATACGGTTCCTTCCTAGCGGCGACGTGGTCGGCCGGGGCGTGACCATGACACGAGTGCGCACGGGGGCCTTGTTGGTGGAACGGGACGGATTATGAAGGTGGGACCGGTCAAACTGGCTACCGTTCGCCAGCGCTTGTTGGCAGGGTTTTTGGCGCTGGTGGGACTCTTCGCGCTCGCCGGACTGGTGGCTCGCGCTTCCCTGTTGACCATGTCCAACGTCATTGGCGAGACGCTGCGGAGCGTCCAGGAAGATGCCCAGCTGGCTGCCAGGCTGTCGGGCGCTGTCACGCAGGAGCTGGCCGCGGCAGCTCGGTACATACAGCAGCCCGACTCTGCCATCGAGGAGGAGTTCCGGCGTTTCGGCCAAGAGGCTCACGAAGCCCAGCGCCTCATGAATCGCAACGAGGGTCAATCGCTGGAGGAGGTCGCGCTGATCGCCACAATCGATGCATCCCTGTCGGCAATCGAGACTCGCTACGCACTGGCCCACCGCTTGGTGGATCTCGGGCGGCGCGAGGAAGCGGTGCGCCAGGTGAGCCTAGCGCGCGAGCTGGTGGATTCGCTCGCAGCCGATATCGAGAAACTGAGCATGCTGAAGACGCGGAAGGTGGCTACGGCCGCGGCTACGCTTCGCAGTCATGTGGAGCAGCGTGCTGCCTGGATGTTGGCCGTGGTAGCGGCGGCAGTGCTCGTCGGGCTGGGGGTCGTCTTCGGGACGGTGAACTGGCTTGCCAAGCCGTTGAGGCAGCTCGTGGAGCAGGCTCGTGCCCTGAGCTCTGGCAACTTCGGCGTGCGTACCGAGGGTGAACTACCAGGAGAGCTGCGCGAGCTGGCTGATGCCATGAACTCCACGGCCGACTCGCTGGCACGAGTTGTTGCCGTTTCCACCGCGACGGCTAACGACGTGGCTGGATCGGCACGGGAGTTGGCTAGCGTGTCGGAGCAGATCTCCGCCTCGGCCAGCCAGATGGCCGCCTCGATGCTGGACGTGTCCAGCGGCGCCGAGAGTCAGGTGAAGCAACTGCACGCGGTGGACGAGGCGCTGCGTGCTATCAAGGTAAACGCCGACGAAGTGTTGGCCGGTACGGCCGAGGTCACGGAGTTGGCGGGCGAGATCGGCGCGTCGGCACGCAGTCGGCGCCAGGAAATCGCGCGGGCGTTGGGCATTCTGACGGCCGTACGGGCCACCGTACAAGATGCAGCCAGAGAGGTTACCGCCCTGACAGAGGCAACCGAAGAAATAGATCGCTTCGTTACCTCCGTAGGCCGGATCGCCGAGCAGACCGACCTCTTGGCGTTGAACGCAGCCATCGAGGCAGCGCGCGCGGGGCCCGCTGGCCGTGGTTTCGGCGTGGTTGCCGACGAGGTACGCAAGCTCGCCGAGCAAGCGCAGAAGGCCGCTGAGGAGGTGGTGCAGGTGACGCGACTTGTGTCGGCCAGAGTGGCGGCCACTTCGCGCGCTATGGAGGCCGGAGTCGCTAACGTGGCGGAGATAGAAAGCGTGTCTCACGACATAGACGAAGCGCTCGATGCCATCACTAGCGCCGCCGAGCGTACCCAGGAGGCAGCGCGGAACGTGGCGCAGCGCGCAGAACGCAATGCGCAGATAGTGGCCAGCGCAGCCGAAGCTGTGCAGTCGATCGCCCGTACGGCGGAGAGCCACGCAGCGGCCGCACAGCAGGTGAGCGCGGCTACTCAGGAACAGAGTGCAGCGTGCGAGCAGATGAGCTCCGCCTCGGCTCAACTTCTCCAAGGATCGGTGCAACTGCGCGAACTGGTGGGAGCTCTCAAAGCCACCGTTTAGGTGGAGTACACGCTTCGGCTGTCCGTTCCAAAGCGTGCGGGGTCGGCTAATTTCATGATATGAATGCGAGCCGCAAGCCCGCCGTAGTACTGCTCAGCGGCGGCCTCGACTCCACCACCTTGTTGGCGCTGGTTGCGAGCCAGGGCTACGCGATCACGGCACTCACTTTTCGTTACGGGCAGCGTCACGCGCTGGAGCTGGAGTGCGCTAGTCGAGTTGCACGAGCGTACCAGGTAGAGCGCCACGTGCTGATAGACGTGGACCTCCGTTCGCCCGGCGGTTCGGCACTCACGTCCGATATCCCGGTGCCCAAAGATCGAGTGGTCCCGGAAGCGGCGACCGACATCCCCGTTACGTACGTACCGGCCCGCAATACTGTTTTCCTCGCCTATGCGCTCGCTTGGGCAGAGGTATCGGGTACGGGCGACATTTTCATCGGCGTCAATGCCGTGGATTATTCCGGCTATCCCGACTGCCGTCCCGAGTACATAGCGGCGTTCGAGCGCATGGCCAATCTGGCACTGAAGGCGGCGGTGGAGGGTCGGATACGGGTCCGCATCCACACTCCGCTCATCGAACTGCGGAAGCACGAGATCGTGGAGTTGGGGGCATCGTTAGGCGTGGATTATTCCATGACGAGTTCTTGCTACGACCCACTGCCCGACGGGCTGGCGTGCGGGCGTTGCGACGCCTGCCGGATTCGCCGCCGGGCGTTCGCACTGGCCGGCATAGCGGATCCCATACGGTACGACGTCGGTAGCAACGGTTGATGTATACGGTCAAGGAGATCTTTTATTCGCTGCAGGGGGAAGGTGCACGGACAGGTCGCCCGGCAGTCTTTCTACGCTTTTCGGGCTGCAACTTGTGGAGTGGCCGAGAGGAGGATCGTTCCAGCGCTATCTGCCGCTTTTGCGACACCGATTTCGTAGGCACCGGGCCTGACGGCGGCCGCTTCCGGAGCGCGGAGGAACTGGCCGACCGGGTGAGGAGTCTCTGGCCTCCTGCCGGCGGACAGCCCTACGTCGTTTGCACGGGCGGAGAGCCGTTGCTCCAGCTCGATCGCGAAGCCATAGACGCTCTGCACGCTGCCGGTTTCGAAGTGGCTGTGGAGACCAACGGAACGCTGGAAGCGCCCGAGGGTCTGGACTGGATCTGCGTGAGCCCCAAGGCAGGCACCGAGGTAGTGTTACGCTCCGGCCACGAGCTCAAGCTAGTCTACCCTCAGGAGGGCGCTCCGCCGGAGGGCTTCGAAGGTTGGAACTTCGAGTACTTTTTCCTCCAGCCAATGGATGGCCCCGAGCTAGCGAAGAATACCGCCCTAGCGATCCGCTACTGTTTGGAGCACCCTCAGTGGCGGCTAAGCCTCCAGACCCACAAGTTGCTAGGGTTGCGTTAGGCAGGCTCCACTTCGGGCCAGCCGCTCCCGCCGACAACCGGTCAGGGTTGGACCACGACTATGTGTACGGTATCGGCCGCGAGGGGCCGTAGTGGGACGTGGGCCGGGTCGGCCAATACCGCGATGATGCGATGAGTGCCCGGGGCGACGTTCTTCCAAACGTACGTGGAATCGCCCGTCCCCAGGTGCACTATACCCGAAACGCCCTGCGGGATCGGCTCGCCTTCGGGCGTCATGTCGCTGTCGAAGTACAGGTGGTGGTGCGCGGTGCCCGGCCGTCCTTCGGCCGCCGGCGCGATCGTTACCCCTCTTGCCGACAGCGTGATGGTCACCGACGTGCCGCGGACCGTGTCGCCGTCTGCTGGGCTAGTGATGACTACGGCCGCCTGGGGTCGCGGAGAGCAGGCCACTGGCGCACTTGCCGCTATCGCTAAGAGAGCCAGCACTGCGTGCAAGGAACCGCGCACACGGGGGCGCTTTCGAGTCGCAGAATTCACCTCGACGATCTTCATTTGCGTACCTCGCCGCAACGAGTGAGCCTTTAGCCTATCGAATCACCCACCGCGGCGCCAGCGCTCGGCTGGCTGGTCTCGCACTGTCCGGAGTTCGGTGCCACATTGAAGTGGGTAGCTTTCTGCAACCGGTAAGCCTGTGGCACGTTTTCCAGTGGCGGAGGGACTGCGATGACCGAACGTCCGATCAGCAGGCGAGACTTCGTGAGCGACAGCGCCAAGCTAGCGCTGGGCGCGATGGTGATACCGCGCCATGTGCTGGGCCGAGGAGTGCGGGCGCCGAGCGACACGTTGAACTTTGCTTGCGTGGGATTCGGCGGGATGGGGATGAACAACGTGTCCGAGCTTCTCCAGGCAGGCGAGAGGTTGGTAGCCGTGTGCGACGTGGATTTCGGTTACTGCGAGCGGCAGCTCGCCAACCGGCTACGACCGAACAGGGAGGGGCAGGTCTCGCCTGCGGCTATCGCGCTTCGCGATTCCTACACGAGGGCAGCGAAGTATGCGGACTTCCGGGAGATGTTGGAGCGAGAGCGAGGGATCGATGCGGTCGTGATAGCTACTCCCGACCATTTGCACGCGGTTATCGCAGCCGCCGCCATGCGCCTCGGGAAGCACGTGTACGTTCAAAAGCCGCTCACCTATTCAGTTCACGAAGCGCGTGTGTTGGCGCGGCTGGCTAGAGAAACCAAGGTCGCCACTCAGATGGGTAACCAAGGTCACTCGGGCGAAGGAACGCGCCGTATCAACGAATTGGTAGCGTCCGGAATCCTCGGAGCGATAAGGGAGGTGCATGTTTGGACAGACAGGCCGCAGCGGTACTGGGCCCAGGGGATACCGGGGCCGAGCCAGCTAGCTGCCTTTCAGACACAGCAGCAGGCGGGACAGAGCCAGGTGCCTACCTCCTGGAACGTGCGAACGGTCGAGCGAGCAATTCTCAAGGAGATGGCCAGCAATCCACAGACGCCGCCGGAAGGGTTGCGCTGGGATCTCTTTTTGGGACCGGCGCCTGACATGCCGTACCATCCAGCGTACCACCCGTTCAGCTGGCGGGGCTGGGTACCGTTCGGCGTAAGCGCTATTGGAGACATGGGCGCCCATCTCATGGATCAACCTTACTGGGCGTTGGGCCTGGATTACCCCACGAGCGTCGTCGCCTCCTCTACCCCCTGGGGCGGGCCTGCCGACAATCCCGCTTCGTATCCTGCGGCTATGGTAGCTCGCTTCCATTTTCCAGGCCGTGGGACACAACCACCGGTAGAGCTGTTTTGGTACGACGGCGGGCTGTTGCCGCTGCTGCCCGCGGACGTCCAGTTGCCCCGTGGTGATGGTGGCGGGGGCGTGCTCATCGGCGAACGTGGTTATTTGACGTACGAGACTTACGGCAACAATCCGAAGGTGTACCCTGAATCGCTCGCAGCGGAGGCGGAGCAGGTGCCGAAGAGTTTTCCTCGTGTAGAGGTCAAGCACGAGGTGAACTGGGCGCAGGCTTGCAAGGGGCAGGCGGAAGCAAGTTGTCCCTTCGAGTATGCGGCTCGTCTCACCGAGGTAATGCTTTTGGGGATCGTAGCACTTCGAGCCGGCCAGGGGCGCCGGATCGAGTACGATGGCTCCAGGATGGAAGTCACTAACATTCCCGATGCCAACCGTTATTTAACGCGCGAGTACCGCCCGGGGTGGGAGGTTTAGATGAATGTTTCGCCGAAGTGGCGCAGTGCGAGTTCGCTAGCGGTATGTTGTTTGCTGGTCAGTGCGATTCCGTCGGCACCGTATGTGGACGCTGGCGGAGGCTTCGTTGGTCAGGAGGGTCAGGGAACGTTGAATAGGCTGACGCCTAGCGAAGTCAGGGCGGGATGGCGGCTTCTTTTCGACGGGAAGACCACTCAGGGATGGCGAGCGTACAAGGGCGATACAGTGCCCTCGGGGTGGCAGGTGGTGAACGGGGCTTTGGTGCGGGCGGCGGCTGCCGCGGATATCGTGACGGTCGAGGAGTTCGGCGACTTCGAGCTGCATTTGGAATGGCGTGTCGCAGAGGGCGCGAACAGCGGCATTTTTTATAGAGCGATCGACGGCCTTGAATGGATTTACCATGGAGCCCCGGAGTACCAGATCCTCGATGATGCCCGTCATCGCGATGGGCGCTCTCCTCTAACGTCGGCCGGGGCTGTATATGGTCTGTATCCGACAAAGCCGGGAGTCGTGAAGCCAGCGGGCGAGTGGAACGTGGCGAGAATAGTGGCTCGCGGCCCCCACGTAGAGCATTGGTTAAATGGCGTCAAGGTGGCGGAGTACGAGCAGGGAAGCGCCGATTGGCAGGCTCGCGTCGAGGCTAGCAAGTTCGCCCAGTGGCCGCAGTTCGGTAAGGCTATGAAGGGGCGCATCGGTCTGCAGGAACACGGTGGCCGTGTGGAGTTTCGGAATATCAAGATCAGGCCGCTCGAGTAGCTGACTGCATCCTCGGACCTACCAGTTCTTCGCCTGCCGGTAGTGGCGAGCTACTCCGTTCAGTGGTTTAGGGCGCTGCGATGAGGCCGATCAGCGCTCCGAGGCCGCCTCCTACGAGCGCAAAGAGCACGTTGGACACAGGTATCATGCAGTTGTCGCGCTTGCAGATGCGGTCACCGTAGATCCAACCCGCTATCGCGCCAGTGAAGAATCCGACGGCGGCGTAAAGTCCTCGCTGCGAACCGCCGTTCTCCTCGACAACGTGGCCTTTGGTACCGAGAAAAGTCATTGCGCCGGCGGATCCTGCGTCGGCGAACTGCGGTGCGAATCCAGCACGCGTCGCTCGTGGAAGTGCAGTCCCCCTGCTCTGCCACGGTAGGCGGTCGCCTCCTGCGGCCTGGGACTCACCCCGAGCCTTCCCGGACAGCGAGTCCGGGAAGGCCGACTGTGCGCGTGCCGCGCTGGTGTGCAGCGCTGTCATGGCAAGCAGGGCGAGTGCAAGTACGCCACTCGTGCTGCAACGGCGATTCGCAGTCCTGATCAGTAGCACGTGGGGCAGTCGTATGGGTAGCGAACTATGACTGTCTTTCGATCCGTTCTAGTCCTTCCGCTGCGTGTATCGCTTACGAGCACATTGAGATCGAAGGCGTACTCCAGCATTCCGGGATAGACGACGATGTCGCGTGTAATCGTCTGTGTCGTTTCACCGCTGGACCACCGATACTCGAAGGGACCTGGGCTAGCAGCTTGTCTCACGGTCCACGTGTAAGTACCACTTTCCTGAATGAGGTTAGGCCCCTCGATCCAGGCCGTACACATCGCACTGACCAAGCACAGCCCGTCAGGGGCACCGTAGCCCCATTG
>DATMBI010000334.1:0-7967 GCA_035559375.1 Gemmatimonadaceae bacterium
TGACGGGGTCAGGTTAGGCGCTCAAGCCGGCGTGATATCCGACATCCCGCCGGGTGAGACGTGGTCTGGTTATCCTGCCAGGCCCCATCGAGAGGCGTTGAGGGCGCAGGCTGTACTGTTCAAACTGGCCAAGCTCTGGAACCGTTTGGAGAAATGGTTGGCCGAGGAGAGGTGACGTATTCTCGCAACACGATCGCGGGAGTAGTGACTCTGGAGGGCGTGGGGCTTCATTTCGGGCGTCCGGTGCGAATGACGTTCAAGCCTGCGCCGGGTGGCAGCGGCATCAGTTTCGTGCGTGTCGATTTGCCTGGTAGCCCCAAGCTTGCTGTTCGGGCCGACGTAGCGACGATGGCAGAACGCCGCACGCAGCTGGGCGACGGTGAAGTGTCGGTCCATACGGTCGAGCACGTTCTTGCAGCGTTAGCTGGTGCCGCTGTGGACGATGTGGAGATCGAACTGGACTCGATGGAGCCCCCCGCGATGGACGGGAGCGCTGGCGCCTTTCTGGAGGCTGTTCTCGAAGTGGGGATAGTGCCATCTGGCGCCCACTCGCGGTTTCTGCGAGTGAGGAAGACGTTCGAGCACAGCGAGGGAGATGCGAGTTACCGTGTAGTGCCAGCGGCAGCTTTGGAGCTGGACGTGAGGATATCGTTCCAGCATCGGCTAGTTGGCGAGCAGCGGGGATGTTGGAGCATCGACCGCGAGGTCTTCGCACGGGAATTGGCATGGGCACGCACCTTCGGCTTTCGGCACGAGGTCGAGGCGTTGCGGTCGCAGGGGCTCATAAAGGGGGCCAGCACGGACAACGCTATATTGCTCGACGAGGAGGGCGTGGTAGGTAGCACACTGCGCTGGCCTGACGAGTTCGTGCGCCACAAGGCGCTCGACTGCTTGGGGGACTTGGCGCTCGCTGGGCGGAGGCTTCAGGCCAGGGTGGTGGCCGATCGGCCGAGTCACAGGGGAACAGTGAGCTTGGTGAAGGAACTGATGCGTCGTGACCTGGAGGACGAGCGAGTGATCGACATCGACGAGATCATGAAGACTTTGCCTCACCGCTATCCGTTTCTGCTCGTGGATCGTGTTCTAGAGTACGAGAGCGGCAAGCGAGTGGTCGGGATCAAGAATGTCACTATAAACGAGCCGTTCTTTCAGGGGCATTTCCCTGGTCACGCCATCATGCCCGGTGTGCTGATAATCGAAGCGATGGCGCAAGTAGGCGGCATATTGCTCATGGGTACGGTGGAGAACCCGGAGAGCAAGGTGGTCTATTTCACGTCGCTCGACAACGTCAGGTGGCGTAGGCCGGTGCGACCCGGTGACCAGCTCAGGTTCGAACTGGAGGTTCTGCAAATACGCGGTCAGTTCTGTCGGATGAAGGGAGTCGCTCTCGTGGACGGCAATGTGGTGGCCGAAGCGGAAATGTCCGCGATGCTGCGTGACAAATGAGTGCGCTAGTGCACAGTACCGCTATCGTGGACCCGAGCGCCGTACTCGGCGAGGGCGTTACTATCGGCCCTTTCGCCATAGTCGGTGCCGGATGCGAACTGGGCGATGGTTGTGTGCTGGAAGCGCGGGCGGTTTTGGAGCGCAACGTGCGCCTCGGTCGCAACGTGAGGGTAGGAACAGGGAGCATTCTCGGCGGCGATCCGCAGGATCTCAAGTACCGTGGCGAGGAGACCTGGGTAGAGATCGGTGACGATACGCGGATTCGCGAGTACACCACGATCAACAGGGGCACGGCCCAGTCGCTCCGGACGACTGTCGGGAAGGGGTGTTTCATCATGTCGTACGTGCACCTAGCTCACGACTGTCACATCGGAGACGGGGTCATCATCTCGAACGCCACCCAGTTGGCTGGGCACGTGACGGTCGAGGATCGTGCCATTTTGTCCGGGCTGGTTGCGGTGCATCAATTCGTTCGTATCGGTCGCTATGCGTTCGTCGGTGGAGCGTCGCGAGTGGCTAAGGATGTGCCGCCCTACATAAAGGCAGTCGGTAATCCCATCCATTTGTACGGACTCAATAGCGTCGGACTTCAGCGTGCTGGCTTCGACCCCCTCGTGGTACGCGAATTGAAGAGGGCCTATAGGCTTTTCTTCCGTTCCGAGCTGAACGTTTCGCAGGCTTTGGAGCGAGCGCGTCTCGAGCTACAGATGTTTCCCGAGGTAGAGCACTTCCTCAAGTTTCTCGAGGACAGCGCCCGCGGGGTGGTCATCTGAGGGACGCGCCGGTGCGAATCGGGGTGGTAGGGGTCGGGTCGCTCGGCTTCCACCACGTGCGTATTTTGCGTGATCTCCCAGGAGTCGAGCTAGTTGGTTTTTACGAGATTCGACCAGAGCGGGCAGCGGCTGTCGCTCAGGAACTCGGAGTGCGACCCTTCTCGTCTTTGGAGGAGTTAGTCGAGGGCTGTCAAGCACTGACGGTAGCAGTACCGACGAAGGCTCATCACTCTGTGGCGAAAGTTGCGCTCGAGCACGGGTGCCATCTCTTGATAGAGAAGCCGATCGCCGCCACGTTGGCCGAGGCGGACGAGATCGTCGAGTTGGCAGAGCGAGCTGGCGTAGTCGTCCAGACCGGACATGTGGAGCGATTCAATCGTGCAGTGCGTGGGGCGTGGGGGTTGGTGGCTAATCCCAGGTACCTGGAATCGGATCGGTTGGCACCCTTTACGCCGCGAGGCGCCGATGTGGCGGTCGTGCTCGACCTCATGATCCACGACATAGACCTGGTACTGACATTGATGGGGAGTGACGTGGGCGGTATTTCTGCGATAGGTGTGCCGGTACTCACACGTTCGATAGACATCGCCAATGCCAGGCTCACGTTTCGATCGGGCGCGGTAGCTAACATCACTGCTAGCCGGGTTGCGCGGGAAAAGATGCGCAAGGTCCGGATCTTTCAAGAGAGCGGGTACTTGTCTCTCGACTTAGCAACAGGTCGTGGGGAGTTCTTCCGTTTGCGGCGCGATTTGGATCTGACGCTGCTGGCATCTTCGCCTCAACCACTGGAGGCATTCGTCGAGCGCATCGAATTGGAGGCGCCAGAGGCCGAGCCTTTGAGGCTGGAGTTCGAATCGTTCTTGGCCGCTGTGCGTGGCGAATCGCCCGTGACGGTTTCGGCGCGAGCGGGAAGGGACGCCTTGGCCTTGGCGCTGAGGATCGAAGCAGAGATTCATCGTGGGCTGCGGGAAGCCCAGGCGGCCCGGGATAGCGGATAGCCGTGCGCGATATCCTCATCGTCGCTGGCGAGGCTTCTGGCGACCTGCATGCCGCGGCCGTTGCCAGGGAGCTGCGGACTGCTTTGCCCGGGGTGGTGCTGAGGGGAGTGGGCGGCGACTACATGGCAGAAGCTGGAGTGGATCTCATCGAACATGTGGGTACGCTCGGAGTGATGGGCTTCGCCGAAGTGATTGCCAGCGTGCCGCACCATCTTCGCCTACTGAATTCGCTGGTGCGACTGCTCGAAAGCGGTGAGGTGGCAGCGCTTGTAGTCGTGGACTACCCGGGCTTCAACATGAGGTTGGCTGCCCGAGCTCGGCGCGCCGGTGTTCCGGTGCTGTACTACATCGCCCCGCAGGTTTGGGCGTGGGGAGAGCGTCGTGTGAGAAAGCTTGCCAGTGTGGTGGACAAGGCAGCGGTAGTGCTTCCTTTCGAGGAGGAGTTTTTTCGCGCCAGGGGTATCGATGCCGTTTTCGTTGGGCATCCGCTGTTGGATCGTGCCAGCGAGCTTCCGGATCGCGAGGAGGCAAGGCGGGCGCTCGGACTACCTACTGACAGCAAGATACTGGCGCTCTTTCCTGGAAGCCGAAGGCAAGAGCTCCAGCGTCACTTGGAGCTGTTTGCCGCAACGGCCAGAGTACTGGAGACACGAGGGGTGCTGCCGGTGGTGGCTGCTGCGCCGGGTCTATTGGCTGAAGCCCAGAGCACGGGCCTGCGGCACGTAGAGGGGTCGTCGTTGCTGTTGTTTCGCGCTGCCGATGCAGCTCTTTGCAAGAGCGGTACCTCCACGCTGGAGGCTGCAGTAGCTGGGTGCCCGTTAGTGGTTGCCTACCGGACCAGCGCATGGACTTACGCGTTGGCGCGCCGTTTGGTGAGGGTGCCGCACATCGCTCTTGTAAACCTCGTCGGAGGGCGAGAAGTGGCGCCTGAGTTCGTCCAGCGCGATGCTACTGTGAGCAAGTTGGTGGCCGCCTTGGAACCGCTGCTCCAGGGCGAGAGCTTTGTCCGGCGGCGCCAGCTCGACGGTCTCGCCCGGGTGAGGGCTTCGCTAGGCACACCCGGCGCAGCCGCGCGGGTAGCCGGAATGGTCGTGTCACTGTTGGGATGAGCAGCGAACGCAAGACAACGCGATGGAAGCGGATGCAAGTGGCACTTCTGTCAGCAGCCGGCAGCGTGATACTGCGTCTCTTGGGTTCCACCTGGCGCGTGCGGCGCGAGTGGCCCGAGCGGTTGGACGACTTGCTGGCCAGAGGTGAGGCTTTGATCGTGGTGTTTTGGCACGAGGACATTCTGCCCATAGCCTGGGTGCATCGGCACCAAGGCTTCGCACCGCTGATCAGCACGCATGCCGACGGTGAAATCATCGCTCGTATAGTGAGATCGTTAGGCTACCGCACGGTACGGGGATCCACCTCCCGAGGAGGGGCGCGCGCACTTCTGGAAATGGCTCGACTCTTGGCCCGAGGCGTGTCGGTAGCCATCACGCCCGATGGGCCCCGCGGCCCGCGGCGCAGTATGACGCCCGGACCCACGGTACTGGCGCAACGTACCGGGCGCCGAGTCCTGGCCGTACGTGCGCATGCCGATCGCGCCTGGCGTCTCGCCACTTGGGACAGACACCTGATCCCCAAGCCTTTCGCCCGAGTAACCCTGCGCTACTCTCCTGCGGTGACGATCGCCGCACGGTCGGTGCAGGAAGCGGTCGAGCAGGCTCCGTATGTGGCGAGCCTATTGGATCGACTGGACCCGCCGAGCCAATGACGAGTGCTGTGGAATGGCTCTGGTATGGTAGCGGTTACCTGCAGGCAGGCGTCCGAGGCGTCTTGCTTCCTATGGCAGCGATGTATCGCAGTGCCGTTGCGCTGCGCAATGGTCTCTACGACAAAGGCATCCTGCGCGTCGAGCAGCCCTCCCTTCCG
This sequence comes from Gemmatimonadaceae bacterium, assembly GCA_035559375.1. GTDB lineage: Bacteria > Gemmatimonadota > Gemmatimonadetes > Gemmatimonadales > Gemmatimonadaceae > DATMBI01. Next base: position 5,138 of record DATMBI010000334.1, read on the forward strand.
GTGCTCAGTGTAGGCAATCTGACCGCGGGCGGCAGTGGGAAAACTCCGTTCGCTGCGTGGCTAGCCGCACGCCTGCTGGCGGCGGGTGCTAAGCCGGCAGTGGTGCTACGCGGCTACGGCGGCGACGAGGAGTTGGTTCACCGCGAGCTGAACCCTGGAGCGGTCGTGGTTACCGGCGCTAAGCGCGTGCATGGTGTCAGCCGAGCGCTCGAGCTCGGCTGTGATGTGGTCGTTCTCGACGACGGCTTCCAGCACCGCCGCCTGGGTCGGCTTGCCGACCTCGTGCTGCTCAGTGCCGAGCGATGGCAGGAACCGCAACGTCTCTTGCCCGCCGGACCGTGGCGGGAACCGTTGCGAGCGCTGGAGCGAGCCGCGCTGCTCGTGGTCAGTCGCCGCACGCACCCTAGGGAGGAGGCCGAGGCCTTAGCTGCGCGGCTAGGGCGAGTGCACCGCGTAGCCAGTGCGACGATCGCTCTCCTGCCAGGTGAGCTGCGCTCGGCGTTCACTCGGCAGGCACTGCCTCTCGGTGTGCTGCGGGCCAAGCCAGTCCTCGCGGTGGCAGGTATCGCCGACCCGCGCTCGTTTGGGTTGCAGTTGGAGCGAACTGGGGCGCTCGTAGAGCTAGCAGGCTTTCCAGACCACCATAGGTTCAGTCGCGGCGACGTGCGGAGGCTAGTCCAGCGTGCCCAGGGCGCCGAGTTCTGCGTCTGTACTCAAAAGGATGCCGTAAAGCTCAGACTGCTCTGGCCTCGCGATGCGCCTGCTCTGTGGTATGTTTCAATGCGCTGCGAAGTCGAGTCAGGGACAGAGGCACTGGAGGCGATCCTGGCCCGGGCTCTGGCGTTGCGGCACCCAGCAAAACCGAACAACCGGCCGGCTGACGCCGGCGCCTCAACTTAACGCGCCATATGCCAACCGACCTTCGACTACCGACAAATGCGATCGTGCAACCGGACAAGGATCGCTTTCTCAACGAAGAGAATCCCTTCGAGGCTATGATGTCTCGCTTCGATCGAGCTGCCGAACTGCTCGACCTGGAGCCAGGACTTTACAAGGTCCTTCGCAAGCCCGAGAAACAAATCATCGTGGCCTGTCCGGTCATGATGGACAACGGCGAGATCGAAGTCTTCACGGGGATTCGAGTCCTCTACAACACTTCGCGCGGGCCGGCAAAGGGCGGTATTCGTTTCGATCTCAACGTGACCCTCGACGAAGTCACTGCCTTGGCGGCCTGGATGACTTGGAAGTGCGCTGTGGTCAACGTCCCGTTCGGAGGCGCGAAGGGTGGTGTGATTTGCGACCCGCTGCGGATGAGTGTGGGTGAGCTAGAGCGCCTGACCCGGCGCTACACGGCGGGGATCATGGCCACGCTGGGTCCCGACTCCGACGTTCCTGCGCCCGACGTGAACACGAACGAACGCGTAATGGCGTGGATCATGGACACGTACTCCATGCACATGCGCCACACAGTGACCGCCGTCGTCACTGGCAAACCTGTAGAAATGGGCGGCTCCCTGGGGCGGCGAGAAGCTACTGGTCGCGGGTGCATGATCGTAACCAAAGAAGCGCTGGCGCACCTGGGTATGACGCTCAAGGGGAGTACCGTGGCAGTGCAGGGATTCGGCAACGTGGGCTCCGTTGCAGCACAACTGCTCGCGCGGGAAGGATGTCGCGTGGTGGCTGTGAGCGACCGCACGGGCGGCATCTACAGCAACAAAGGGCTGGATATCGAAGACGTCATCGCATATGTCAGGCATAACAAGACGCTCGAGGGCTACGCGCGGGCGGATCATATTACGAACGAAGAGCTGCTCGAGTTGGATGTCGACGTGCTGGTGCCTGCAGCGATCGAGAACGTGATCACCACCAAGAACGCCGGTAGGATTCGAGCCAAGATCATCTGCGAAGGCGCCAACGGGCCCACCACGGCAGCGGCGGATTCGATACTCGAGGAAAAAGGCATTTTCGTCATTCCAGACATTCTCGCCAACGCTGGTGGAGTGACGGTCTCGTACTTCGAATGGGTCCAGGATCGGGGCGGCTATTTTTGGAGCGAGGACGTGGTAAACGAGCGGCTGCGGGAAATAATGACGAAAGGATTCCGCGATGTGCTGGAACTGGCCAAGCAGCACAAGGTGAACATGCGAACCGCAGCCTACATGCTGGCGATCAGCAGAGTGGCGACAGTGCATCGCCTCCGCGGGATTTACGCGTGAGAGGGGAGGAGCCGGCCGCGTGCGGTTCCACATCGTGACGCTAGGCCGGCTCCGCAACGCGGGCCTGGCGGCGGCCGTTCGCGAGATGGAGCACCGAGCCTCGCGTTACTGGCCGCTGCAGGTTCACGAACTCGAGTTGCCTAGCATTGCGCGCCACGGTCGATGGCCCAGCGCGGTTCTAGCCAGGCTAGAAGCGAGGCTTCCTCCAGCATCGCTGGTTATCTGCCACGAAGTTGGTACCAGCTTCGATTCCCTGGCTTTTGCCCGGTGGCTCGTCGGGCTGCGGGAAGGTTCGGTGCAAGACGTGGCGTTCGTTATCGGAGGTCCCTACGGAGTGCCGGATGACCTCCTAGAGCGGGCGTGGAGGCGACTCTCCATGGCGCCATGGACTCTTTCGCACGAGGTGGCGCGCCTGGTTCTCGCAGAGCAGCTCTATCGTGCTGGCACGATCGTCCGGGGCGAGCCGTACCACAAGTGATACTCGCAGCGACGCGGCGAGATAGCGAAATTGGAACTCCTATGGGCGTTACTATGTCCGGAGAAAGCTCGGCGGATGGATAAAGGAAGATGTCGCGGTGCCCGTAGCGCGGGACCCTGGAATCGATGTAGCCCCT
>DATMBI010000335.1:0-4849 GCA_035559375.1 Gemmatimonadaceae bacterium
GTTAGGCAGGCTTGCTCGTATTCGCGCTATAGCAGAAGGTCTGGAGCGGGAGGATCAATTAGCAGAACTGCTACGCTTGCGTTGCGATTACGGCCAGGGTACGCTCTTTGCCGAGCCCATGCCAGCTGCCGAGATATTCAAGCTCCTCGGTCGTGGCTGAGCGCGGCGGTGTCGCTCGGTGACGGTGTGTCCGTACCGTATTCCAGCTTGTAGAACCTCAGGAGCTCGAAGAAGTACGCGATCGCCAGCGGACCGAGCAGCAGCCCCGGGAGCCCGAAGTATTTGATACCCGCGAAGGCACCCACGAGAGTGATCATGGGGTGGATGTTCGAGACGCGCCGGTACACCACCGGGCGGATCAAGTTGTCCACGTTGCTCGCCACGAGCCACCCCGCGATCAGCATGACTACTGCCGCGCCCGGCCTCCCTTGGAGAAGCAGAATCAATACGGCTGGGATCCAAACGAGTCCGCTACCCAAGACCGGGAGCACCGAGACGAAGGCCGTTATCGTGCCCCAGAAGAGCGGGTTGGGAAGGCTTACCAGCAGGAATGCCAGGCCCACAATCGTCCCCTGGGCCAATGCGGTCAGCAGCGTTCCAATCAGAGTCGCCCGGGTCACACTGAAAAAGTGCTCACGCAAAGCCTCGGCCGTGCGAGCCGAGAATGGGATGTACTCGCGAAACTGTTGCCAGAGGTTTCCGCCCGAACTGAGCAGGTAGTAGAGTCCGAAGAAGGCGATCACCACGTTGACCGACGCGGTCGCTGCACTTCCTACCAGTGCCAATGCCTGCGTGGAAAGCCAGCGCACTATCGTGCCACTGGCCTTAGCGACCTCCGCACCTACCTCTAGATGCCCTATGCGTAGCTGCGAGAGGCGAGCGAAGATATCGCTCTCCTGGATCGTGCGCACCGTTTGCGGTGCCTGGTCTATGACGATGGCGATCACCCAGGCCAGCGGTAGGGCGATCACGATCACGGCGGCCAGCAGTGTGGCCAGGGCCGCTATCCCGGGACGTGTGAGTCGCGCCAATCGTGCGTGTCCTTCTGCGGTCAGCACGTAAAGCACAGCGGCGCCTAAAAGTCCGCTCGAAAATGGCAAGAGCGCCAGAGCTATGGCGCTCCCGAGTATGGCGATGGCGGCGGCGGCTCGCTGGCGCGGAGTTTCTAGCAAATTTGCTCTGTCGATAGGGGTTCGCTGTCCGCAATAGCTAAAACCGTGCGATCTGTCGTGCCAGGGCCGTGGAAGCGAACGGGCCGGACGGCACCATGGCTCGCCCGGCCCGTCTCACGGTCGCGCTACCGCAGGTCTGTGCTAGTTGCCCGAGCCGCTAGCTGCGCGAGGTCCCGCCTGACGACCAGCGCCCAGGTCGTTCCAGTTGAGGATGGCGTTGAAGGCTAGGAAGTACGTGCCTTGCGTCTGCCAGCGCCAGAACGGGCGGATGGCGAACATGACCACGTGTCCGTTGCCGACTTGTGCATCCACCACCTGTGCGCGATTGGCGAGCGACTCCCCGCCGACTAACACGCCTGATAGCAGCATGTCCGCCGGATTGCTCGGGAAACGGACCACTACTCGTGGACCCGCGGTCGCAGCGCCAGCGCCTCCCCGGCCACCGCCACCGCGTCCACCGCGCCCACCGCGTCCGAAGGCCGGTTCGGCTGTGTCTGCTGCCGCACCGCGACCAGTGGCCCCTTGAGCACCAGGGATCCATGGCGACAGCTGCGGACGCGTGGCCATGGGCGAGATGTTCTGCCCGACTCCGGGGATACCACCACGGCCGCCACCGCCTCCGAACGCGAATGCACCACCCGCACCGCCCGCGTTCAGCACCGGTCCCTGGCTGAAGTAAACAGGCACCTGACCACCCTGGTAGCCATAAGCGAGAGGACTCGTGGGATCCGAAATGACTCCTCTCAGAATGGATCCGCGGACGAATAAACCCTGTGGGTTCTCCACTTCGATCCCGGACGTGAGTTTGTATTCGGGGAAAATCGTCGAGGTCGCACCCTCGACAATGAGCGTGCCCCCTTGCTGCACGAACTTGTAGAGCTCCATCAGCCCCTCGATCCCCATCCCACCACGAATGTCGTCCTCCTCGTCCTGGGCGCCCAGGTTCGGCGTTTCAGGCGTCTTCTTGTACGGCAGCGGGAGCGACCCGGTCTTGGCGATGCCATTCACCTGAGATTCGGCCGATCCACCCACGTGAGGATAGACGATAACGTCGAACTTGGAGCGGAGGTTCCCTTCGCGAACCTTGACGTCTCCGAAGTACGTGTACGGGACGCCGTAGTAATCGAAGGCAGCGCGAACCCAACCTTCGTTCTGCGTGTTGGACCAGGAGTGGATGTACCCGATGCGTGGGACATCCAGGTCGTGCGTCGGAACCTGGGGGAGCGACGCAACTGCGTATCCGCTCAGCCCCAGTTCACGGAGCAAAGGCTCGATCCGCGCGCGATCTGCATTGGGAACGATGAACGCGCCAGCTCTGAAGCGCCGTCCTGCCGCTTCGAAGTCCTGCTCTGCCGCCGACATTTTCACGTCGGCGAGCTTGAAGCGGAAGGTGACCAGGTTGTTGTCAGTTGTGTGATCTACGATGACCACAGGCCCGTTCCCTTCGATCCCGCCAGCCGCCTTAATTGGTGCTGTGATCGGTGTCATCCTCTGATCCTGTATGCTTTTGTCCGTGACCGGAGTGATCACGAGATTGCGCATGAGCTGGAACGTCCAGCCTGTGTCGTCGTACGGGTTAGGGTTCGCCGGCGAGAATGCCTGGAGGGAGAAGTACATGTCGGCGAGCGTGCGATACGGCTGATCGGCACGGATGATGTAGTCGCCTGCTTTCACCTCGACGTTCCCGGCACGGAAGTCAGAAGCGGCACGGTGGATCTCCAACCCCTGGAACATCAGGTCGTTGACGGCCTGGGCTGCGTCTGCCTTGCGGTACTGTCCGGCCGGGATGACCCAAGCGTAGGTCGGCCCGTTTTTCCCCTTCTCGTAGGAGCGCTTGTTCTTCAGCCAGTAGTTCTCGAGGTACAGTTCGCGGTTCTTGGCTACGTGGTTGAGGGCGAACAGCAGCGCCGACTGCTGGATGTTGACATTGTTACGGGGGCCCCACTTGATCTCGGGCAGCGCGGGGTTGGGGCGATACCACTCGCGGCTCTGGTTAGACCGGACCGTAGTAGTCTCTGGACCGTATCCCTGCACCTCGTAGAAACGGCCAGTGGCGTTCTTGGTCATGGCCACGAAAAAGAGGTAGTTGGGTACCCAACCGTCGTAGAAGCCGTACGTCCACACGCCTGGCACTCCTCGCTTCGTCATTTCCATGACATCGTTCTTCGCCAACATCCACCATTCGTCTATGGTGATGGGATCTAGCCACTCGTTGTACGGCCCAGTACCAGTGGACGCGTAAAGGTATGTCTGCGCCTCGTGCAGGTCGTGCATGATCGTAGGAACCCACTCGAGGAACGTGCGGGTCACGTTCCGCGTGAGTGCCAGGAACTGTCCCATCCCGTCGCGGTTGTTGTCGTGGGCTACGTACTTCCCCCAGTACACGAGTGGCAGCGTCTGCTCGCCCTGAGGGCGTTTCTTGTTGAAGTAGTACGTGTCCACCATCTTCTCGCGCCCGTCCACTTCGAGCACCGGGGTGATGAAGGTGATGACGTTGTTGCGTATTTGCTGTATGAACGGCGTTTCCTCGACAGCTAACCGATAGGCCAGTTCGATCAGCATCTCCGGCCCGCCCCGCTCCCCAGAGTGGAGCCCGCTAGTGATCCAGTAGATGGGCTTGGCTTGCCGGATGAGCTGGCGCGCCTGTGCCTCGCTCGTCTTTCGTGGATCCGTGAGAGCCTTGAGCATCCCCTTGTAGCGGTCGAGGGACCTGATGGTGGCTTCGTCTGCGATGGCGAGGAGCATCATGTCGCGCCCTTCCTCGGTCTTGCCGATGGACCAGAGCTTGACGCGAGGCGATGTCCTGGCGAGAGCCTCGTAGTATCGGTGTATGTCCTTCGCGTAGGTGAGTTCGCCCCAAGTTCCAGGGATTCTTCCCAAGAACTTCAACGGAGTGGGCACAGTGTTGGAGGCTGGAAGGTGATCCACTAGCTCCGTCGAAATCCGCGGGTCGGTCAGGTATTCCTTGATCTTGCGTGTGTATTCTTCGTCGATGCGCTGCTGAGCCGGCAGTGCCGCCAGTGGTAACCACGAGGCTGCGGCTAGAGAACAGATCGTCAGGCGGCGGGCGACGGGCGATCTACCCCACATTTTACACCCCTTGCTTGTAGATAGAACCATGGCTTGCGTGGCAGAACGAAAGCGAAGTGACAACACAGTGCCTCGTGAACCGCTTACGCGCAACGGGGCAAATATGTTATCGGCACTCCTGGCTTTCGCTCTGGCGTGTGGCGGAGGTGGGACTACTGAGCCCGTCGAGCAGCTAGCCTGCACAGGCCGCGATACGGCCAAGGTTCCGCTGAACGATTTGGGCAAGGGCTGTTACCTGAGTTCGAGGGCGGGCTCTACCCCGGCGGTAGCAATGTGCCCCCCGCTGGCCACTTGGCTGCCGGCTTGTCTGCGGCGCGGCAGATACAGCCGTTGGACATAGCGGGGCGTCCCTCCCCGACGGGGCGCTATGTGCTGTTGTCTATCGGCATGTCCAACACCACTCAGGAGTTCTGCTCAGGTGCTGGTACGCCTGGCAGTTGCGAGCCGTGAACCTGCGTCAGGTCTATTTCAGCAGCCGCATCTACGCCGGTTACGCGACCACCGGCCTCAATCCCGAGCCTTATGCTTACGAGAGTGGATTCGCGGTGAAATGGCTGGTGGCCGCCCAGATCAGGCAGATGGGCGGC
>DATMBI010000336.1:0-7531 GCA_035559375.1 Gemmatimonadaceae bacterium
AGCTTCGCCGTCCAGTGCTCCGCACCATGTTCGCGCAGCCTTTCGGCGATGGCCGCTACGACCCGTTCGCGTTGGGCCACGCGTCCAGCGTTGGTGGCCAGCTCGGGATCGGATCCCAGGTCTTCCAGTTCTAGGGCGTTACACAAATCGCGCCACTGGACGTCGCTACCGACGGCTATCACCATCGCTTCGTCGGCCGTTTCGAACAATTGATAGGGGACGAGCGAAGGGTGAGCGTTCCCCCACCGCCTCGCATCCGATCCCGTAACGAGCACGTTCTGGGCCACATTCACTAGTGCCGCGACTGCAGAGTGGAATAGCGAAACGCTTAGTCGCCGGCGCTCGGCAGGTAGCGGCCCATGTTCACGCTGCAGAAGGGTGGCCAACACTCCTATGGCAGCGTCCTTCCCTGCCAGGATATCGGTGATCGCCACGCCGCTCTTGATCGGAGGGCCATCGGGTTGGCCCGTTATCGACATCCAGCCGCTCTCTGCCTGAACGACGAGGTCGTAGCCCGACCTTTCCACGTCGGGGCCGAAGCCACTGACCGTGCACCACACGAGGGAGGGGTAACGCGCCAGTAGCTCCTGTACATCGAGGCCGAGTCGGTCGAGAGCACCGGACCTGAAGTTCTCGATAAGTACGTCCGCGGTTGCCAGCAAGTCGAGCAGCGTGGCACGGTCTCCAGGATCGCCCAGGTCGAGGGCGAGTGAGAGCTTGTTGCGGTTGACGCTCAGAAAGTAGGCGCTGAGCCCGCCTTCGTGGAACGGCGGTCCCCACCCGCGCGTGTCGTCGCCACGGCCTGGCCGCTCGACTTTGATCACGTTCGCTCCGAGGTCAGCTAACGTCATTGCGGCCAGCGGCCCAGCAAGGGCGCGAGACAGGTCTAGAACCCGTATTTTGAGCATGAATGGTGCGTTAGTAGCTTGATAATGTCGCTTATATGTCGCGAAAAGTGCTGGTCTCTCCGGATGGCAGCGCCCGAGGCAGCTGCTCAAGGTGGCCTTGCGTAGCCCTAAATGTCACATATACTTAGCGCCGCTGCACTGATCACTGATCATCACGCCCCTCTTCACTGCCACTACCATAATTGCAGGAGAGCTTGACCGGGGCTACTGCTCGAACGCCGACAGTAATCAATGGCACAGACTCACGATCAGCCGGAAGTAGGTTCGCAGAACACGAGCGACACCCCACCGACTCCAGCAACTCCGGCTATCAAACGGAGTCCGGGACACAGGGGCCAGGACATTCGCGACACCATGGCCGAACTCGCGGCCAAGGCTCAAGAGATCAGCCAAGAAGCCGGTAGCAAAATGGCTGCTGCTCTGCGGGATGTCATCAACGCAGCGGCTGGGATCTCGGAGTTCGCGGTCGAGAGCGCTCGTGAGTTGGTGCAGTACATGGTTCGGCGCGGGCAGATGTCCCAGGACGAGGCCGACCGGCTCATCCGTGAGGCGGAAGCGGCAAACGAACGTCGGCCGAAGGCAAAGCCAGCGGTTCCGGCACCACCTGCTGAGGCTCCGAAGGCCAAGGCGAGCCCCAAAGTTTCGTCGCCTCGGGCAGCGACCGCTGCCAAGAAAGCGCCCAAACCTGCCACCAAGCCAAAGGGAGCGTCCAAGGCTTCGACTGGGAAGAAGGCACCAGCGCGCAAGGCCGCGAGCAAGTCCTCGAGTCGGCCGGCCGCCAGGAAGAAGTAGGGAGCCGACCGCATCGCGGCGCTAGGGTCGCCGTGACATGCCATCGCACGTCACTTTTCCCCTCGATGAAAGAGATCGTTGCGCGTGCCCCCACGAGAATCGATTTCGGAGGCGGGTGGACGGACGTTCCTCCCTACAGCGAGGAGCGCGGAGGATTCGTATGTAATGCGGCCGTGGACCTGCACGCCACGGTCACGCTCTCTCCGCGAGGACCAGGCGACAACTCTGCCACCCGCGCAGGGCAAGCCGAGTCAGCTCTGGCCGCGGCTGCGATGCGCAGGAGCGGCGTGAAGGACGCTCGTCTCTCACTCAACGCTGGATACCCTGTCGGGGCTGGGCTCGGCGGTTCGTCGGCTGCGGGAGTCGCGGCGCTGGGAGCGCTGGCGGCGTGGTGCTCCCGCCCGGTGGACCTAGCCGAGCTCGCGGAGTCCAGTCGGGCGCTCGAGGTCGAAGACCTGGGCGTCCCCGGCGGCCGCCAGGACCACTATGCTGCAGCTTACGGCGGAGCACTTGCGCTGTCGTTCACGTCGCACACCACCGTTAGGCAGATTCCACTTTCCGCTGCGCGACGCCGCGAATTGGAAGAGAAATGTTTGATCGTCTACACTGGCCAATCGCGTATCTCCGGAGAGACTATTACCGCCGTCATGGACGCCTATCGCGGAAGGAATCGGCGCGTGCTCGAGGCACTGGATCGCATGCGCTCCCTGGCGGAGGCGATGGCGCGCGTTCTCGAGGAAGGTGACTTGGACGATCTCGGCCGGATGGTCGGTGAGCACTGGATATACCAGCGGTCGCTACATCCGGCCATCATCACCGCGCGGATCGATAGCATCATGGAGCGCGCTGCGCGGGCTGGCGCCCTGGGAGCGAAAGCCCTGGGTGCGTCGGGCGGTGGATGCGTATTGGTTATGGTGCCGTCGGAGCGGCGCCAAGCTGTAGCAGGCGCACTTGCGGATTTGGGAGAGCTTCTCGACGCCAGGGTCGACACCAGCGGTCTCACAGTACGCGCGACCGACTTTGCCACGAGAACCGGCAATGAACGTCGAGCCGGGTGACGCGGCAGCGCTGGCCAGAGCGCTCGTTTCCGTCGACTCGCGCAACCCGTCGCTGGCGGCCGATGGTCCTGGCGAGGGTCAGGTCGCCGAATTGCTGGCGAACGTTTTGGAGCGCTGGGGCATGCATGTGGAGCTACAGGAAGTGCTTCCAGGCAGACCTAACGTCATAGCGCGTGCCGGAAGGGCAAAGGCGGGAAGCCGCTCTCTTCTGCTCAACGGGCACATGGACGTGGTGGACGTGTCGGCCATGCGCCATCCACCGTTTGCCGCCCATGCCGAGGGCGACCGTCTCTACGGCCGAGGTGCGGCCGACATGAAGGGCGGAGTGGCGGCCATGTGCGCTGCGGCGTGGCGCGCTGCCAGAGATGGCATCAGCGGCGAGGTCTTGGTAGCAGCCGTAGTGGACGAGGAGTTCGAAAGCAGGGGTACTGCGTCACTGCTCGCGTCCGGCGTGCGCGCCGACGCGGCCGTAGTCACCGAGCCGACGTGTCTGAGGTTGGGGCCAGCCCACAAGGGGTTCGCCTGGATCGAGGTCGAAGTTTTCGGGCGAGCCGCGCACGGAAGCCGATACGATTTAGGTGTGGACGCCAACGCGCACGCTGCGCACCTGGTAGCGGAGCTGCAACGATTCGAGCGCGATGTATTAGCGCAGCGGACGCACCCTCTCCTGGGTCGAGCCTCGCTGCACTTCGCCGAGATCCGGGGCGGTGTGGGATGGTCTACGTACTCGCCACACTGTGTGGTGCATATCGAGCGTCGCACCGTTCCGGGCGAAGACTCGCGTGAAGCGGTGAACGAAGTGGTGGCAGTTTGCCGACAGCTGCGTGCTCGAGTCCCGGACTTCCGGGCCGAAGTCCGACAGGTATTCGCTCGACCGCCGAGCGACGTGTCCATCGAAGCCCCGATCTCGATCGCTCTCAGCCGCGCGATGTCGGCGGAGGGCTTGCTTGTCGGCGTCGAAGGTGTTTCAGCCTGGACGGACGCCGCGTTGATCAACGGCGCAGGTATCCCCGCCGTTTGCTTCGGCCCGGGCGATATGGGCTTGGCCCATGCCGACGAAGAGTGGGTATCGCTCGCGGAAATCGAACAGGCCACCAGAGTTCTGACCCGCCTGATCGAGGACTGGTGTCGCTAGCCCGATGGCGCAACTGTCGCATTCAGAGTACGACCGTCTCGAACGAGCGATTGCCGAAGGCAGGCGCGTCTGCGTGCTGCGGCAGGGTCGAGACATCGTGGTGCTCCCGCTCAGGCTCAGGTATTCGGCGGGCCGCGAGTTCCTGGAGGCGACGCACCCGGCAACGGGCGAGGGGTTGGTTTTCCTGCTCGACGAAGTCGATGCGATAGAGATCGTGCAATGGTGAGTCCGGGCGAGGCGCCGCTAGTGGTACTCTATGCCGACGAATCGTGCATCGGCAACGGCCGCGAGGGCGAGAACCCGGGCGGTGCTGGTGTCTTGCTGGAGTGCTTGCGTCCAGATTCTCCTCTCGAAGAACTCGTTAGGCGAGACCTGTGGATCTCCGAGGCCGCCACGACGAACAACCGCATGGCCTTGCGTTCGGTCATCGAACCGTTCCGCGCCTTGGCACGCAAAGGAAGGCGCTTCCGAGTGCGTTTCGTGACCGACTCGCGCTACGTCGTGGACGGAATGACGCGATGGGTACATGACTGGGCCCGCCGTGGTTGGACCCGTAAAGGTGGCGCGATCGAGAACCTGGAACTCTGGATGGAGGCCGTTCGCGCTGTGTCGGGACATCTCGTGGAGTGGCATTGGGTGAGGGGTCACGCAGGTCACGCGCAGAACGAGTACGCGAACCACCTCGCCATGACTGCAGCTCGCGATCTCTCCAGTTCGATGGGTTTCGTGCCTTCGCAATTCGAGGCGTGGCTAGCGCGGCGTGCCGCCCAAGGTTACCCGCTGGAACCCGAGCCTTTTCCGGCCAACTTCTCGCCTTCTCCACCGTTACCGGAGCTGCCTCACACCCGTCCCTGAGACGCAGGTCACACTGGCACCGGCTCTCAGCAGATCGGGCTCTATGGATCAACTGGACAGGATGTTCCAAAGGCTCGTGCACAACATACGCACGAGCTTCCCACACCTTCTCGACCGACCGTTCGAGGTCGCTCAGCTCTATCAGCAGATTGTTCCTTACCGCCTCAATCGCCGAGAGCTGGGGTTCGAGACCAATGACGAGTACGAACTCGTCCTCATGCAGCTGTTGGCCGGCGAGCGAGGTTACCTCTCCGGGGATCCGGACATGCAGAATGCGCTCCGCACGGAACTAGCATCCCCGAACCCGGATCTCGGTGCGTACCGCGCCTGGGCCACCTCCAGCGTTGCCCTCGATCCCGGGGCCGTGCGTTCGCTCGATGTCAAGGTTGCCCGCCCTGCCCTCGCTGCCGCGACCGTGCCGACCTCGCCGACTACCCCTTTGGCCTGGGTCCCGCGGGCTACGGAGCCGGTGCCGGTCGCGGGTGCCGGGGCAACACAGGGAAACGGAGCGCCCGCGCAGTCGCTGCTCGAAAGGGAGCCGCCGCTATTCCGTGCCGCTGTGCCGTGCCGCCACTGCTCGGCGGCGCTGCCAGAGGGGCGCGAGGTGGTTTTCTGTCCCTACTGCGGGCAGAACCTACGTACCAAATACTGCCCTGCTTGTAGCACGGAACTCGAACTCGACTGGCGGTTCTGCATCGTCTGCGGCCGTGGGGTAACCTAAGGCTCCTCGAGACGAACCCCGGGCTGGCCACAGTGTAGTCAGTGCCTGGATGGCAGCCCTGACATTCCGTCGCGCAACACAGGCCACTCGGGCACTCGTCGTACTGGCCCTCGCGGCAACGGCGTGCCAGCGCCGCAGTGTGTTAGTCGTAGCGGCCGAACCCGTGACGCCTCGGATGTCCGCGCGCGATCCCTACTGGACGCTGACCACGAGGGAGCATGTCGATCTCTGGCTACATGGTTTCGCGCGACTCCTTCCAGACACGTTTCGCGTGACGCTCTTCGATAACGCATACTCTCAACGAGTGACAGCGGCACGCGGCGCGATGCGTACGGTCCTCGACGACAGTTCGGTGAAGCTTCGCTCCTTCGTGGAACGCGATCCCCGCCTAGCGCAAGCGCAATTCGTCGCTCTTTACTTTTCGTCATGGACCGAGCTGTCCCGTGCGGTACGTGCTTTCCTCGCGAGCAGCGAAGTATCGGGATCGGGTGCCCTTCGTGAGTACGCCGTGTTGCGCTCCTATTTCCCGACGGCCGAAGGCCGAGCGTTCCTCGCCATGTTTCATGCGGCACTGGAGGACGAAGGCAGGCGCTTTTTCTCCGAATACCGTGCACGTGAGCTCCGGCAGCGGGCTACGGCGTTCGCTTTGACCGAACGGCACTGGAGAGAGTTGGGCCCGCTTCTCGACCGCTATTTGCGCAACTCTGGCCAGCTGCGCGGCACCGTCCTGGCCAGCTTGGTTTTGCGAGGCCAGGGGCGGACGCTACCCCAGGCCGAGGGGGTCACTGTGGTTGTAGGTTATCCTCGTGACTCGGCCTCGGCCCTGGAACCACTGTTCACGGTGGTGCGTGAGATCACGGCGGCCGAGGCCAGTCGCGTAGTTGCAGCGCACGCGACATCGGCCGAGAGGCTCGGGTCGGACGTCGAGAGCTTGGAGAGCGTCGCCTCGGTCCGTGCGGGGGCGTTTCTTTTGGATAGGATCGCACCGGATCTGGCGGCGGAGTATCGGCGCTTTTACCTAGGTCTAGCGGGAGCTAGCGGATCGAGCGAGCGCGAGCTGAGGGCGGTATACGCTCTTCCGGGTGCTATAGCCGATGCGCTAGCTAACAGGATCGCTATTATTCTCGAAGGGCTTCGACGGGAGACTGATCGCTGATGTCGGAGGATCGGCGTCTGCCGGAAGCGTCCGGCGATCGTGTGTCGGTGCAGCCGGTTCAGCAGGTGTTCGATCGTGCTGCCCTGGAGCGGGTGCTGGCTCGGGCTGCCGAGCTGCAGGCTCGCAGTGCGGACACTCCCGAGGGACTGAGCGACGCCGAGTTGGTGGAGTTGGGCAAGGAGGTCGGGATCGCGGCCGAGCACATCCGGCAGGCCATCGCCGAGGAGCGGTCGAGAGTCCCCGTCCCGGAGGAGCGTGGGCTCGTCGCTTCGTGGTTCGGGCCTTCTTTAGTCACTGCCGGGCGTGTGGTGAGCGGCAATCCGGCGCAAGTGTTGGCTCTGCTCGACTCTTGGATGCAGCGGGAGGAGCTCCTTCGCGTTAGGCGGCGGTTTGCGGACCGCCTGGTCTGGGAAGCCAGGCGCGATTTTCTCGGCGCGCTTCAGGCGGGTCTCAACCTCCGGGGTCGTTCCTATGCGCTGACGCGCGCCGCCGAGGTGGGCGCGACGGTTACGGCGGTGGACGAGGAGCGTGTGGTGGTTCGTTTGCATGCCAGCTTCGCGCCGTCGCGTCGGCGCAGTGCTGTCGCGGCCGGTGTAGTCGCGGGCGTGGCCTTTGCCAGCAGCGCCGGGTTGGTGGCAGTGGCCGGCTCGGTCGCCGACGCCAGCGGAGTCATCGTCGGTGGCATCGTGGGTACCGTTCTGGCCGGGAGTGGCGCGGCGGTAGCAGCCGCTATCGGCGCCACTCAGCGCAAGCGCGCGCAGAAGGGACAGCTGGCGTTGGAGCAGATACTGGATCGTCTAGAGCATGGCGAGATCAAGCCGGGGCGTCCGTCGTTGGCCGATCTGCTCGTACCGGGGCGCTGAGTGAAACGGGTCAGTCTAGATCGTGGCGGGCGCTGCCTAACGC
>DATMBI010000337.1:0-11685 GCA_035559375.1 Gemmatimonadaceae bacterium
TTTCCAGTGAAGTCTGTATCGCCATCGCCTGATTCCGTCGCTAGAGAATG
This sequence comes from Gemmatimonadaceae bacterium, assembly GCA_035559375.1. Taxonomy (GTDB): domain Bacteria; phylum Gemmatimonadota; class Gemmatimonadetes; order Gemmatimonadales; family Gemmatimonadaceae; genus DATMBI01. The sequence continues at coordinate 51 of DATMBI010000337.1, forward strand.
GACACCGCCCGAGCCCGGAACGCCGGAGGTAAGCCGACGTCGGACCCGCCACCGGAGCGGGTCTGAGCGTCCATGACGGCCACGGCAGCCATGTTCACGATGTCCTGGACGTCGGCACCCTGCTCCAGCACGTGCACGGGGCGGGCCATCCCCAACAGAATGGGCCCGATCGCCGTGGCCCCACCCAACCGGTGCAGCAACTTGTAGGCGATGTTCCCGGCACTCAGGTTCGGGAATATCAGGACGTTGGCAGGCTCTTTCAAGAGCGAAAAGGGGAAGGTTTCCTTCAGGATGGACGCATCTACGGCCGTGTCGGCCTGCATCTCGCCGTCCACCATGAGGGAGGGGTCGCGCTGTCGCAACAACTCCACAGCGCGCGCCACCTTGGCTGCCTCCTCGTGCCGAACGGACCCGAAGTTGGAAAACGAGAGCATGGCCACACGCGGCGTCTCGCCCAGCGAACGCACCACGCGGCTAGCGGTGTAGGCGATCTGCGCCAACTGCTCGGCCGTAGGCTCGATGTTCACCGTCGTGTCGGCACAAAAGACGACCTTCTTCTCGAAGACCAGCATGTACATACCGCTCACCAGGCCGGCCTTGGGGTGAGCGCCGACCACCTCCAGAGCGGGGCGCAGCGTCTCGGGGTAGGTGGCCGTCATCCCCGAGAGGAGCGCATCGGCTTCGCCGCGCGCTACCATCACGGAGCCGAAGTAGTTGCCGTTATAGAGCCGCCGCCGCGCCTCGGCGAGCGACAGGCCCTTGCGTTGGCGGCGCTGCCAGAGAAACTCGGCGTACCCCTCGCGCCGCGGCGAGGTTGCCGGGTCCTCGATCTGGATTTCGTCCAGTGCCACGTTCTCCTGTGCGGCGCGCTCGCGGATACGCGCCTCGTTGCCGAGCAGTATGGGTTGCGCGATCCCCTCGTCCACCAGTATTCGGGCCGCGCGTATGATCTTGGGTTCCTCGCCCTCCGGGAATACTACGCGGCGCGGACTGCTCATGGCGCGTGTTATGATCCCGCGCATGATCCCGCGCGCCCGGCCCAGCCGCGCTTCCAGTTGCTCGCGATAGGCATCTACCTCGATGAACTCCTGCGCGACACCGCTAGCCACTGCAGCCCAGGCCACGGCAGGTGCTACCCAGAGCAGCACGCGCGGGTCGAAGGGGAAGGGGATGAGATAGTCGCGCCCGAACCGCACACGATCCAAGCCGTAGAGCCGAGTGACGCTTTCCGGTACCGGCTCCTTGGCCAGCATCGCCAGTGCACGCGTGGCGGCCATTTTCATCTCTTCGTTGACCTGCGTAGCTCTGGCGTCCAGAGCGCCGCGGAAGATGAAGGGGAAGCCCAGGACGTTGTTGACTTGGTTGGGGTAGTCGCTGCGGCCAGTGGCCACGACCGCGTCGGGCCTCACTTCCATGACCTCTTCGGGCATGATCTCGGGGATCGGGTTGGCCAGCGCGAAGATTATGGGATCGCGCGCCATGTGCCGGATCATGTCGCCGGTCACCACCCCAGCGCTCGAGAGGCCCACCAGCACGTCGGCGTCCACCAGCGCCTCGGCTAGCGTGCGGGCGCTGGTGCCTGAGGCGAAGCGCGCTTTGTAGGGATCCATGTGCGAGGTGCGTCCCTGGTATACGACCCCCTCGCGGTCGCACACGACGATGTTCTCGAGCCTAACGCCGAGCCGGTGGTAGTGGGCCGCTGTAGCCAGCGCCGAGGCGCCAGCACCCGAGAAGACCACGCGCACGTCTTCTATGCGCTTGTTCACTACTTCGAGCGCGTTGAGGAGCGCTGCCCCCGAGATGATGGCTGTGCCGTGCTGGTCGTCGTGAAACACGGGGATCTTCATCGTGCGGCGCAGCTCTTCTTCGATGTAAAAGCAGTCCGGCGCACGGATGTCTTCCAGGTTTATCCCGCCCACAGTGGGTTCCAGGAGCTGGCAGAAGCGGATCAGGTCGTCAGGATCCTCGGAGCCCACTTCCAGGTCGAAGACGTCTATGTCGGCGAACTGCTTGAAGAGATTTCCTTTCCCTTCCATCACTGGCTTCCCTGCCAAGGCGCCGATGTTGCCCAGGCCCAGGACTGCAGTGCCGTTGGTGACGACGGCCACCAGATTCCCTTTGGTGGTGTAGCGGTAGGCTTCGCGCGGGTTCTTGGCGATCTCCAGACACGGTTCCGCTACGCCCGGAGAATAGGCAAGCGAAAGGTCGCGCTGGTTGGTCAGCGGTTTGGACGGCACCACTGCGATCTTCCCGGGGCGGGGGAGCGCGTGGTAGTCGAGAGCGTCTTGTCTGTTCATGCAGATAAAGATACCAGGAAGCTGCCTCCCGTAGCGCTTCGCTAGCGTTGCGCGTGTATGGCGCGCCGCGCCAGCGCGGCCAGCAGTAGGACCGCACCGTAAGCGCAGACGATCGTGGGGCCTGTGGGAAGGTCGCTCCGATACGAGATCCACAAGCCCAAAGCAGAGGCGATGGCGCCCGTGGACCACGCGATCACTGTAAGCTGCTTGGGCTGGCGCGTGAAGAGGAAGGCTGTGACCGCTGGCACGACGAGGAAACTGAAGACGAGGAGCACACCGCCCAGCGGGACGGAGAAGGTGATCACCAGACCGAAGATCGAATAGAAGAGGAAGTCCCACCAGCGCACCTTCCACCCTCTAGCTACTGCCTCGTCAGGCGCGAAGGAGATCGTTTCGAAGCGGTGTCGCAGTACGAAGAGGAGCGTGCCCAGCACGACGTAGGCCACTAGGACCTTGAGGATAGTGGGCCAAGTTACCCAGAGTATCGTTCCCACGAGGACGTCCTTGATGACGTCGGCGCCTCGTGGAGCTTTGTCGGCCACGAGTAGCGCGGCGGCGGAGGCTACCACGTACACGATACCGATGATGGCCTCCTGCGGCACTCGGCCACGCTCCGTGGTGCGAGTGGCTGCGAACACCGCAGCTCCCAAGATCACGAAGGCTAGGGCGAAAAGCTGGGCCGTGGTGGAATCGGGCGCCACTCCGGCTAAGATACCGATAGTAGTGCCTAACGCTGCCATCTGGGCCAGGGAGAGGTCCACGAAGATCACTTCGCGAGCGATGACGTGCAGCCCCAAGTACGAGTGGATGGCCACCAGGATCATGCACGCCACGAAGGGCGGGAGCATCAGTTCCAGGCCGCTCATCGCGAACCCTCCAGTCCGAAGCCCTTGAGCAGCTCCGAGATCCAGAGATCTACGAGCTGGAAGTAGGTCTCAACTCCAGGCGCCCCGTAGGTATGCGAGGGGACTATTACTGCGGCCGCGTTGGTGCGAGCGGCCACGTCGCGAATCTGCCGCTGGTCGAAATAGTTGGAGGCGAAAAGCACGGGGATCTTCCGTTCGCGCATGAGTGCTATGACCTCCTGCACGTGTTTGGGCGTGGGCGGGATCCCAGGCTTGGCCTCGATGTATTCCACGCACGCTACGCCGAAGCGGTTGTTGAAGTAGGCCCACTCCTTGTGATAGCAGACCATTTCCTTGCCGCGCAGGGGCAGCGCCTGCCGCATCCAGCCACCTAGCCGCTCCCGCAGCGGTTTCCCCTGGTAGGGCGTCTGCAAGAACGTCATGATGCGGCCGCTGCGGCTGAGATCGAAGAGCGTAGGAGCGGTGACGATGCGCACCAGTTCCTCGCCGTAGAGAGCGCGCAGTATGCGTTCCTCGAAATCTTTCTCGCGGGCTGCGAACCAATCGGCGTTCGCCGGCGAGACGCGGCGCAGGCCCTCGAGGATGTTGCGCGCGATGACGATGGCGTTGATGGGATCGGTGTGGATGTGCGGGTTACCGGCGACGTGGATGTCGCCCTGTGCCCGCGAGAGCGTCGTGGGCACTTCCAGAAGGGTGATGCCGCGATAGGCGGCCACGTATCCGGTGCCGCCTTCTCGCACCTTGGGGTTACCGGCACGATCCAGGAGAGCCGGTACCCAAAGTTCCAGGTCCAGGCCGGTAGTCACGAAGAGATCTGCGTCGCGCAGCAGCGGAACGAACGAGGGCCGCGGCTGCACGAAGTGCGGATCCTCGTCACCCTGGGCGATAGCAGCCACTGTGGCGCGGTCGCCCACGATCTCCTTGGCGATGGAGGCGTACGTGGTGAGCGAGGCGACGATCTTGAGGGGCTCGCTGGCTTCCTTCCTAGGTGGAGCGGCCAGGAGTAGCGGGATGAGCCAATGTAGGGGATGCATCAGAAGAGCTCGTGTTTGTGGGGTCCCATAGCGAAGACGACCTGCAGAGTGAAGCGGCGGCGGGTAACCGGCGTGTCGTCGCGCCAGTGTTCGTAGAGCGCTCGCGCGTAGACGAACTCGCTTTGCCAGAAGGTGAGGACAGGAGTGACGGCCCATTCTTTTCGGACTGGGCCCGGTTCGGGAGATTGCACCCAGTCGCCGCGTACTCCGGCTATCCAGCGGCGATCCAGTTTCCAGGTGGTTTCCACGTATCCTCCCAGCCGAGCCTTGTCGAAGAAGGCGTCGCCGCGGAGGTCGAAGCGCCGCTGCAACCGCCAGAGCTCGCCGCGCACGGTGAACTCGCGGCTCAACGCGAGCTGCGGCGGGCGCCAGGAGAAGCGCGCTGCCAGCACGCCTAACGTGGTTTTGAGGCTGCTGTCGGGGTTGCTACCGGCTACGGCGCTCACGCTCACCTGGCCGAAGGTCGAGCGGGTGAACTGCCAGAAGCCCGATAGCTGGGCGTTGACGCTAGCCCGATTGCCGCCGAGGAAGAGTACCTCGTTGCTCCCCGCAGTGGCTTGCAGCGTCAGCTCGTAGGTACCGCGCGGACCCGAGAATGGGAGCGGCCAGTAGAGCGAGGCTCCGGTGGCTATCAGCCCTTCCTCGCCGGCGTAGCGCCGTAGTACCAGCGGGTACTCGTCGGTAGCCAGTGCGTGCAGGTGCCAGCGGTTGAGTTCGCCTACCTGCTGCCGGAACTGTCCTACGTCCAGGCGCAGGTGGCCGGGAAGGGCGGTGAAATAGGCATAGCCTTCCTCCAGCGAGATTTCGCCTTCCTCCATCGAGAGGAAGATCTTGGCTGTGGAGAAGGGGTCCAGTGTGGACTGGAAGGCGAACTCGAATTCGCGCGCGCTGAAGTTGTCGCCCGACTCGCCGCTGCGAGCGTTCCCGCGGATATCGCCGGTGACGGAGATTTCAGGGTTGAGGGCGTTGAGTCCCAGCCGGGGCTGCTGCGGCTGGGCAGCGGTCGTGTCGGCCGCGGCCGCTGCGGCAGCCGCAGCAGCCCGTAGCGCCGCCAGCTCGTCGGCAGCGGCCGTGTCGCCCTGCTGCCGCGCAGCCTCTAGCGCTTGGATGCGAGCCTGAAGTTCGCGGATGACCGCAGCTAGCGAATCCAGCGCGCGTTGCTGGCGGCGTGCTAGCGTGTCGGTTGGTTGCTGGGCGCGAGCATCTACGCTAACGACGGCCGCGGCCAGCACCGCGGCCCACAGTGTCCATCGCATTCAGTCCTCCTCGATCGCTGGTACACGACCAGGGCGCCCCCTGCGCCCCGGGCTCTAGACCGCGAGCAGCGGAGGAGCGCGCGAATAGAAGTGGCTTCCGTGCCGTTGCGCCGGCAACCGGTCGCTCTGGTCCAGCGCTACTGTGCGGAGCTGGAAGGGGAGTGGAAGGACCGGAGCTGCGTGGGGAACGTGAGCTGCCGTATCGAGCAACTGGCAGAAGGGGCAGCTTGCCCGATCGTGAGCCGATGGTGCACTACCCGTCCCAGGGGCTACCAGCGCTGGCGCCGCGCCGGCGCCGCGTGCGAGAGCGATGCCCTCCAGTACTGGTGTCGCCCCGTAAGCGGCCAGCTGTAGCACCGCTAGGGCGAACAACAGGTACCGGAGGAAAGGTCGGGTTCGCATCTATCGGTTCAATCTACGCTCTACACCACGCCCGGGCGAGAAGGTTCCTCGCATCGTAACGGCTGACCCAGCGTCAGTGTTGGTACTGGCCTCGGGTGCGTGGCGGCGAATCCGCATAACGCCTCAGCCGCTCGAGCATACGGCGATCGGTACGCATGGGATCGTCCAGCTTGGGCGTTTCGATGATCTTGGGGACGTGGGCCAAACGGGGGTCGGTCATTATGCGGCGGAATACCGAAGCTCCCAGCGTACCCTCTCCGATCAGCTCGTGACGGTCGCGGCGCGAGCCGAGCGCTGCCTTGGAGTCGTTGAGATGCAGCACTCCCAGCCTGTGCCATCCGATTACCTTCTCGAACTCTTTCCAAACGCTGTCGTAGCTGCGCACCAGGTCGTAGCCTGCAGCAACGAGGTGGGCGGTGTCGAGGCAGACGCCGACTCGGCGCGCGATATCGCGCGGGAGTAGCGCTAGCAAGGCTGCCATGTCTAGGAAGCTGTCACCCAACGCTGTCCCAGAGCCGGCGGTCATCTCCAGCAGCAGCCGCGTCCGGCCGGGTATGGCTCGCAGGGCCAGCGCGACTGCGCCAGCGTTGCGCTCGCGTCCAGCCTGGCTGTCGTCCATGTAGTTGCCGGGGTGCGACACCAGCGCGTCCAGGCCGAGTAACTCGCAGCGGCGCAGCTCGCAGACGAAGCTCAGTAGCGAGCGAGCCCAGAGTTCGCGGTCCGGCGACGCCAGGTTGATGAGATAGCTGTCGTGGGCACAGGCGAACGCGATACCGGCTGCACGCCGGAGCCGGCGAAAGGCGCGTGCCTCGCTGGCGTCGACCCCTGGTTCGTGCCAGCGGTTGGGCTGCTTGGTGAAGATCTGCAACGCGGTAGCGCCTAACTGGCTGGCTCGCTCCACGGCGCGAGCGAAGCCACCGGCTACCGAGACATGCGCGCCCAGGATCAGCGGCGCGCTTTTCGACGGGCTCATTTCCCTAACGCGAATCGCAGTACCTCACGGCCGGCGCTGGCGCAACCAAGCCAGCGGGTCGGTAGCCCGCCCCTTGGGTCGTATCTCGAAGTGAAGGTGCGGATCCATGTCGGGATCGGCCTGGCCCACGTAACCGATCACGTCACCTCTGGCCACCTTGGTACCCTTGCTCACAGCCGCTCGCTGCAGCGAACCGTATACCGAATAGTCGCCGCCGCCGTGCTGCAATATGACCGTGATCCCGTACGTGCCTAACGGTTCCGCCAGCATGACTTCGCCAGCGGCGATGGTGCGCACTGGAGTCCCTGCCGGTGCCTTGATCCCTATCCCGTTCCAGCGGATAGTGGTGTTGTTGGGGTTCACGGCGCGGCCGAAGTTGTAGAGGATCTCGCCCTGTACCGGCCAGTCCAGGCGGCCGAAGTCGCTAGTGCGAAGCGTGCTGGTCCCCACACCCGGCTCATTAGGCGCGGCCGCCGCCGCCCGGCGGCGCTCGGCTTCCAGCGCGGCGATGACCTGGGCCAGCCGGGCCTCGTCGCGCTGGATCTGCTGCAAACGGCTCTGGAGTTGTTGAGCACTGCGCCTCACCTGGGCCAGGGAACGCTGCCGCTGCTCCTCCAGCTGCCGCAGTCGCTCCTGCTCGCGCACCTTCTCGGCGCGATTGCGTACCAGCTCCTCCTGGAGCTGCACCAGCAAGCGGCGCTGGCCCTCGATCTGCCGGTACAACTCCTCGATGCGTTCCACCAGCGCCCTATCGTATACAGCCAGCTCGTGCAGATACTTGTAGCGCGCAACTAGCTCGCCGAAAGAACGCGCCGAGAGAAGCGCTTCGGTGGCGTAAAGAGGCCCGCGCTTGTAGATGTCCCTCACCCGGCGGCGCAAGGTGGTGCGCCGCAGCTCCACCTCGGCTTCGGTGCGCGCCAGCTCTTCGTTCACCGTGCGAATCTCGGCGTTCAAACCGGCCAACTGGCGGTCCAACGACGCCACCAGCCGGCGCGTCGCTTCCACCTGCGCGTGCACGTTGGCGACCTCCTCGCTCAAGGAGTGCACCCGCCCCTGAATGCGCCGCATCTCCGCCTCCAGCGAATCGCGCTCGCGCCGGATACGCTGCAGCTCCGCCTGCTGGGCGCGCAGCCGTTCCTCCACACCCTGAGCCGCGGCGGAGCTGGCGAAGAATACGAGGAGGAGCAGCCAGCGCATCACCCTATCTGGCGCAGATGGCGGCGCACCGAATAAGCGCTACCCGCTACGCCGATCAGCGCACCAGCGAGAAGACCCACGGCCGCCATCCCCGGCGGGAAGAAGTCGACCTCGAACAAAGCACGCGACACGAGGTGCTGCGCGCCCCACGTCAATAGCAGGGCAACGACGCCCCCCAGGATACCCTTGATGAAGCCCTCTATGAGAAAAGGCGAGCGCACGAAAGCGTCGGTTGCACCCACCAAGCGCATGATCGCTATCTCGCGCGACCGCGCCATCACGGTCATCCTGATCGTAGCACCGATGATGATGATCGAGACCGCGGCGAAGGCGATTCCCAACACTATTCCCGTGGCGGTAGCGATGGTGCGCAGCCGATAGAGCTTGACGATCCAGTCTTCGCCGTAGCGCACCTCCTCGACGTAGTGCATGCCGCCCACCTGCTGCGCTACACGCCGCACGGTTTCCGGATCGCGGTAGCCCTCGCGCAAGCGGATATCCACCGAGGCTGGCAGGAACGACGCCTCGAACACGTCGCGAAACTCGCCCAGATCGCGCCGGGCACGCGCCAGCGCCTCCTCGGGCGATATGTACTCCACACGCCGCACCTCCGGGATGGCGCCGATCTGTTCCATCATCGCCGCGATGCTGTCTACCGGCGCGCCGTCCACGAGAAACGCGCGAATCTCGACACGTTCTTCGACGGCGCGCAGTGTGTTCCTGATGTTCAGCGCTACCAGCGAGAAGAGCCCGAATGCGAAGAGCGAAAACGCTATCGTAGCCACGCTCAACGCGCTGAGCAGCGGATTCCTGCGGAACGCCAGCAGCGCTTCCCGCAGGGCCAGCTTCATAGGGCCGACTCCTGGGGGCGAGGGCCGCCGTCTCCGGAGTCGTAGACTATCTGGCCGCGCTTGATTTCCAGAACGCGGTAATCGTGAGCGCGCACAAGGTCGAGGTTGTGCGTGGCCATGATCACTGCGGTTCCCGAAGCGTTGATCTCCTGCAGCAGTTGGAAGATCCCGCGGGTCGCTCTGTTATCCAGATTGCCCGTAGGCTCGTCGGCGATCAGCACGAACGGATCGTTCACGAGAGCGCGAGCGATGGCCACCCGCTGCTGCTCGCCGCCCGACAATTCGCGCGGGAACGCCAGAGCCTTGGAGGCCAGACCTACGCGCGCGAGGACGCGGCTCACACGACCTGGGATCTTGTCGGCCGGCGTTCCTACTACCTCCAGCGCGAAAGCCACATTAGCCTCGACAGTTCGGTCTTCCAGCAGCCGGAAATCCTGGAACACCACACCGAGTTTGCGCCTCAGGAACGCCACTTCTCGTCCGCGCAGTCCCGGCGAGCGAGCGCCGCTCACCCACACGGTCCCACGCGTGGGCAACTCGTCCAGATAGATGAGCTTGAGGATCGTGGACTTCCCGGCGCCACTGGGCCCGGTCAAGAACACGAACTCGCCCTTCCCGACCTGGAACGAAACGTCGCTCAGGGCCAGCCCTGTGCGCGGGTACTCCTTGTAGACGTTGGCGAAGCGGATCATGGCACCCTCGCCAACTTAGACGAACGGCACGCTCCAATGGTAGCGCTGAGGGCGCTGCGGGCCGTCCTTTTCAGCGCAGCGCCTGGGCGAGGTCCTGGATGATGTCGGCCGCGTCCTCGATCCCCACACTCATGCGCACGAAGCCGTCGGGGATTCCTAGCGCAGCACGCTCGGCCGGACTGAGATGCGCGTGCGAAGTGCGCCGTGGTTCCGAAACGAGCGTTTCCACGCCGCCTAGACTCGGCGCTGGCTTCACTAGCCTCAGGCGCTTCATGAAACGTTCGGCAGCTCGGGCACCGCCGGACAACTCGAAGGCCAGCATCCCGCCGAACCCGGACATCTGCGCCGCAGCCACCTTGTGGTCCGGGTGCGAAGGGAGGCCGGGGTAGTGCACGCGCTGAACGCCACGGCGCTCCGAAAGCCATTCAGCGATGCGCAGCGCGTTCTCGTTCTGGCGGCGCACTCGCACATCCAGCGTCTTGAGCCCTCGTTCCAGCAGCCAGCAGGCGAACGGGTCGGGCGCCTGACCCCAGAGCATCATCTTGCGGCGAACTTCCTCGATGTACGGAGCCGTGCCGATCACGACACCCGCCAACACGTCGTCGTGGCCGTTGAGGTATTTGGTAGCACTGTGGATGGCAACGTCTGCCCCATGCTCCAGCGGCCGGAAATTGACCGGGCTGGCGAAGGTCGAATCCACCACCAGGGCGATCCCCTGCTCGCGAGCTAGGTGCCTGATGGGCCGAAGGTCTATCACGCGACAGGTCGGGTTGGTGGGAGTCTCCAGGAAAATCGCCCGAGTTTCGCGCCGCACTTTGCGCCGCCAGTCCCGCGGCACCGCAGGGTTCACCAGCGTCACCGCAACGCCCAGGTTGGGGAACTCCTCGTCGAAGAGGCGCCGCACGCCACCGTAAATCCACTCGCTGGCCAGTATGTGGTCGCCTGGACGCAGCAGGGCTAGGAGGGCACAGGCCACCGCACCCATTCCGCTGGAGAGCACCAGCGCCTGCTCTCCGCCTTCCAGCGCAGCCAAGCGCGCCTGCACTCGCTCGGCGTTAGGCGTGTTCCCGTAGCGTGGATAACGCAGGCTGGCGGCCTCGGGTACAGGATCCACGAAGTTCACCGACTGGAAGAGCGCGCCGGCCACCGGCTCAGGAGCGCTACGGAGCGGGCCGCCGCCGTGGATGACCTTGGTGCCTAACGCCATGTGCTCGCGCGGGCTCACGGTGCCCTCACGCTAGATTCCGCTGGCCGTCGCGATCGAAGTCCGGTTTCACCAGCCGGATCACGTCGCTCACGACCACACCGGCTACATCCCGCACCACGGCGCATCCCCTCGGTACGTTCTCGTCCACGACCACCGTGGCCAGCTCTTGCCGCTTAGGTCCATGAACCCACGCTAGCTCGCCGTCCGAGAGGAGGCGCAAGGCTGCTTCCTCGCTATTGATGCGCACCTGAGGGCCGCGGTCGGGATCTCCCTTGCGCGTCCCGAGGAAGCCTACGACCTGAAGCGGAGGATTGTAGTAGTTGTTCACAGTTGCCAGGGAAGTGCTACGTATGCCGACTCCTCGCGCACGACCAGTCGCCTCAGACGCAATGCCTCCAGCGCGCCCTGGAGAGCTTCGGGTGTGGCCGGCACTTCGGACGCCAGGTCGATGGGGCAGGCCCGCTTGCGGGCTAGCAGCAGTTCCAGTAGTTGGCGTAACTCCTGCTCCAGCGGCCCCACCGGCTGCCAGCGGCCGCTGCAGTCTTGTACCAGGACCGCGTGGTCGTAGCGCCCCATCGCCGATTCGATAGCCTCCAAGTGGTCTTCCCGCACACCCCTCACCAATACGTAGGTCTCCAAGGCGTCGGGGCCGCGGGCCGTGGCATCCACTAGCTTTCCCACTACCTCGTCAGCGCAGGAGAAGTCCAGGAGCCCCACCTGCGAAAAGTCTATGATACTCAGGCGCGGGGGAGCGAGACCCTGCAGTACGTTCTGGATCTCACGGCGCAGCGCCGCGCCCGTCGGGCGCGTCACGAGATTCGAGTACAGGTCGAAGACGACCCGTTTGATGCTGGCGCCGC
>DATMBI010000338.1:0-7136 GCA_035559375.1 Gemmatimonadaceae bacterium
GCGACTGGCCTGCGTCAGACCTTCGCTCCCCATCATCTTGATGTAAACCCACGAAATAGGGAGGATGAGCGGGCTCCCCCACGGGGCCGCCGAAACGGCGCCTAACGACTCTCGCCCGGGTTGCGGCACCACGGGGTGACCTGGCAGGAACGGCACCAGGTGCGGCGCCACTCCTATGGGACCCATCCCAGGCCCGCCGCCTCCGTGCGGGATACAGAACGTCTTGTGAAGATTGAGATGGCAGACGTCGGCTCCGATCTCCGCAGGGCGAGCGATCCCCACCAGAGCGTTCATGTTGGCCCCGTCCATGTAGACCTGCCCCCCACACTCGTGCACGATGCGGCAGATCTCCACGATCCCCTCCTCGAACACACCGTGCGTGGACGGGTAGGTCACCATCAGAGCCGCCAGACGATCGCGGTGAGCCTCCGCCTTGGCCCTCAAATCGTCTATATCTATGTCACCGTTGGCACTGGTTCGCACCACCACGACTTCCAGTCCTGCCATGGCCGCACTGGCCGGATTGGTGCCATGAGCGCTCTGCGGGATCAGGCAGACGTTACGGTGACCTTCGCCACGAGACTCGTGGTACTTGCGGATCACCAGCAGCCCAGCGTATTCGCCCTGAGAACCGGCGTTAGGCTGCAGCGAGATCGCCGCGAAACCCGTGATCTCGCGCAGATCGGCTTCCAAGCTCTCGAAAAGCCGGCGATACCCTTCGGCCTGATCGGCCGGGACGAACGGATGCAAGGAAGCGAACTCCCGCCAACTGACCGGCAGCATCTCGGCCGTGGCGTTCAGCTTCATGGTGCACGAGCCTAACGAAATCATGGAGTGCACCAGCGAGAGATCCCGCGACTCCAAGCGCTTCAGGTAGCGCAACATCTCGTGCTCGCTGTGGTAGCTGTTGAAAACGGGGTGTGTGAGATACGACGACCGCCGCGCCAGCCACCCGTCGTAGGTGGGATCCACCGTTGCCTCCAGCTCCTCCAGGGCCAGGTCCGGTTCTCTCCCGCCGTTGAGCGCCGCCAGAATGTCGCGCACGTCGCGTGCACCCACCGTCTCGTCCAGAGCCACCACGACACGATCCTTGCCTGCAGCGCGGAGATTGATCCCGCGCTGCAACGCCGCCGCCAGCACCGCGGCACTGTCGCGGCCCGCCAACTCGATGCACACCGTGTCGAAGAAGTCGGGGTGCACCACCCGATGCCCCAAGCGCTCCGCGCCGGCGGCCAGCACCAGCGACCAGCGACGCACCCGCCGCGCTATCCGCGCCAACCCCTTGGGCCCGTGCCACACGGCGTACATGGCAGCCATGACCGCCAGCAATACCTGCGCAGTGCATATGTTGCTCGTAGCCTTCTCGCGGCGGATATGCTGCTCGCGCGTGCCTAACGCCATGCGATAAGCCACCTTGCCCCGCGCGTCGCGAGAGACCCCGATCAACCGCCCGGGGATGAGGCGCTTGAACTCCTCGCGCGTGCTCATGAAGGCAGCATGCGGGCCGCCGTAGCCCAGCGGGACCCCGAACCGCTGCGAGTTCCCTACCGCGACGTCGGCACCCCACTCGCCCGGAGGGACGACGAGCGTGAGCGCCAGCAGATCGGTCGCGGCCACCAGCAACGCACCGACAGCATGCACACGGTCGGCCAATGCACGGTAATCGCGAAGCGCGCCGTCGCTGGTCGGGTACTGAACCAGCACCCCGAAGACGCCCTCGCCAGGTACGTAGGACAGCGCGTCCACCTCCGCCACCTCGATCCCCAGCGCCCAAGCTCTGGTCCGCACCACATCTATGGTCTGAGGATTGCACTCCCGGTCCACCGCGAACACGCGCTTCCCCGCCTTCCCCTTGGCACTCCAAGCCAGATGCATCGCCTCCGCCGCCGCCGTAGCTTCGTCGAGCAGCGAGGCGTTAGCGATAGGCAGCCCCGTCAGATCCTCTACCATCGTCTGGAAAACGAGCAGCGCCTCCAGACGACCCTGGGCAATCTCGGACTGATAAGGCGTATAGGCGGTGTACCAACCCGGATTTTCCAGCACGTTACGCTGGATGACAGGCGGCACGTGGCAGTTGTAGTATCCCAACCCTATGTACGAACGGTACACCTTGTTGAGACCAGCTATCGCCCTCAGCTCCTCGAGCACGTCCTGCTCGGTCCGCGAGGGACCTATCGCGAGCGGCCGCTCCGACCTGATGACCTCGGGGACAGTGGCGTCCATGAATGCGTCCAAGGAGTCGTATCCCAGGAACTGCAACATGGCGGAAATGTCCTCGGGTGTCGGTCCCATGTGGCGGCGCGGAAAGGTGTCCAGCAGTTCTTCGGCTACGGTTTCGCTTATAGTCGTCATGGCCCGAAAGTTATGCAGGGGTCGGCCGTGCAGCTAACCCCTGAGCAGCGTTGCGTTCGTCACAGAAGAAACGCCGTGAAGGGACGGCAGAACGGCTTTCATAGATGAGCACCAGCACGCCCTTCCAGCAATCGGGGATCACCCACTTGCCTCCACCACACGCCGCGGAGCGGCTTTTGGCGTCCGTTCCGTGGCGCTTTGTCGTCTCGCCCCCGATGGACGGCGCAAGCAACATGGCCTGGGACGAAGCAGCCATGGAGCACGCCGGCACGAGCGGCGAGGGGATTCTGCGCATCTACTCGTGGGCACGGCCGACGCTTTCCCTCGGGCGTAACCAGCGTGCCCGCGGCGTCTACGACCCCGAACTGGCCTGCGCTTCTGGAGTAGACGTGGTGCGCCGCCCCACTGGCGGTCGGGCGCTCGTCCACTGGCGCGAGATCACTTACTCGGCAGCCGTGCCGCTCGCTGGCCTCGCTCCGCGCGACTGGTACGTGGCCATCAGCGCTCTGCTGTTGCGTGCCCTGCACTCCCTGGGAGTGCCTGCCACTCTCGCAGCGCCGGGCCCGCGGTTCGAGCCACCCGGGAGCGCGCCTTGCTTCGAACGGCCAGCGCCTGGGGAGATCGTGATAGAGGACCGCAAGCTGGTGGGAAGCGCCCTACGTGCCCACAAACGATCGGTGCTCCAGCACGGCTCCATACTGATTCATGACGACCAGGCCTGGGTGATCCGCCTCGCCACAGTCCCGGTGGGGCACATCGTGCCTGCAGCCACGCTCTTCGACGTGTTGGGCCGCGAACCGGCAGCTAGCGAAATTGCGGCTGCCCTCCTCGATGCGTTGCGTTCCGCCGGCGCGCCGGCGCGCGCGCTGGAACCCGACGCTGCGCTGCTGGGCCTGGTGGACCGGGCGCGCAGTCGCTATGCCGATCCCAGTTGGACCTGGCGGCTCTGAGATCGCTCGGGCTCTCGCCGCGGACCGCGCCTAACACTACACTTGGGCGCGCTATGCTGCGCTTTCTCGTGCGCCGTACGTTCGAGGCTCTACTGGTCGTCTGGCTGGCAGTGAGCATCGCCTTCGTTTTGATGCGGGCCGCACCGGGCGAACCTTTCGCACATCTACTGGAAGACCCGCGGGCAGGCGAAGACGTTCGCCGCGCATTGATAGCGCGCTACGGGCTCGACCAGCCACTGGCCGAGCAGTACCGCCGCTTCTTGGCAGGCGCAGCCCGCGGCGATTTCGGCGTCTCGCTATCGCATGCCCGGCCGGTGCGGGCCGTGATCGTGGAATCGCTCCCCAACACTGTGCTACTTGCGTCCGTGGCACTGCTGCTGGGATTCGCGTTCGGTATAGCGCTGGGCGCGTTGCAAGGAGCGCGCGAGGGGTCGCTTTTCGACCGAGCCAGCAGCGCCTTCGCGCTAGTGCTAGCGGCGCTGCCGGAGTTCTGGCTGGGAACAGTGGCGCTACTTCTGTTCGCCGTGCACTGGCCGCTCTTCCCGGCAGCGGGTATGACGGACCCGGTTTTTTACCCGTCGTTCGACCGCTGGGGCAAACTGCTGGACGTACTGCGCCACTTGGCGCTCCCGTCGCTCACGCTCGCGCTCGTAGTCGGAGCGGCGATTTCTCGTTATCAGCGGGCTGCGCTGCTGGAAGTGCTTCCGGAAGCGTTCATGCGCACTGCGCGCGCCAAGGGATTGCCGCGCCGGCGCGCGGTGTATCGCCACGCCCTACGGCCGGCGCTTCTCCCGGTGATCACGTTAGGCGGGTTAGCAGTGCCGGCCATAGTCGGCGGCGCTGTATTCGTGGAGCAGATCTACGCCTGGCCGGGGCTGGGGCGGGTGGCGGTGGAAGCGGTCCAGACTCGCGATTATCCCCTGGTATTGGGGTGCGTGATCGTGACCAGCGTGCTGGTGAGCGTCGGCTCGCTGTTGGCGGATATCCTGCAGCGGCTAGCCGATCCGCGACTGCGCCATGCCTAACGCGACACCTGGTTCCGTCTCGGCGTTCTCGGACGCCCCGCAGCCGCCGTTCCTGGCCCGGGCCGGGCTGGCTGGCAGGCTGGCCCGGCTACTGCGCCATGACCCGGCAGCGCTCGCGGCCATCGCGATTCTCCTAGCGCTGGTGGTGATCGCGCTTTTCGCCCCGCTGCTGGCCCCTTACGATCCGAATCTGCAACTAGACCCGCTGCGCCTCGCGACGCGGCCACCGTCGTGGGCCCACTGGATGGGAACCGACCCCTTCGGCCGCGACGTGGCCAGCCGGGCGCTCTACGGTGCCAGAGTATCGCTCTCGGTGGCCGCGCTGGCGGTGGCGCTCGCCTCGCTCCTGGGACTGGCGTGGGGAGCCGTAGCGGGTTACGCCGGCGGCTGGGTGGACGCGCTCCTCATGCGCTTGGTGGACGCTGCACTGTCGGTGCCACGGATCGTGTTGGTCTTGGGTATTGCCGCACTCTGGGGGCCGCAGAGCGTGGCTGGCCTGGCCGCGCTCTTGGGCTTCACGGGTTGGTTCGGCGCTAGCCGCCTGGTGCGGGCCGAAGTGCTGTCCGTAAAGGAACGCGATTTCGTGACGGCGGCACGCGCGTTAGGCCTCCCCGCGCACACCATAGTGGTGCGCCACGTTCTCCCGCACGTCCTAGCACCTCTCACCGTGGCAGCCTCGTTAGGCCTCGGTCACGCCGTGGTGCTGGAAGCCGGGCTCTCGTTTCTGGGCGTGGGGGTGGCGCCACCGCTGGCTAGTTGGGGCGGCATAATACGCGAGGGCTCCTCGGAGTTCGTAACTGCCTGGTGGCTTTCGGTATTCCCGGGCGTTTTTCTCGTTGCCACAGTCGTAGCGGCCAACGTCCTGGCCGACCGCTTGCGTGCCGCGCTGGATCCGCGGCAGCTTCCCGCCGCACCATGACAGCCGCGACCGCCAGTGCCGCTGCGGCCAAAGGGCCGCTGCTCGAAGTGGAGAACCTGCGAACCTGGTTCCGTACGCCACAGGGACTGCTGCGCGCCGTGGACGGCGTCTCGTTCTCGATCGCGCCCGGCGAGACGGTGGGCCTGGTGGGAGAGTCGGGGTGCGGGAAGTCGGTTACCGCGCTCTCGCTCTTGCGCCTCGTGGATCCCCCGGGACGCATCGAGCCGGGGGCTCGCATCGTCTTCGAAGGCCGCGACCTCATGACGCTCGACGAAGAAGAAATGCGCCGAATCCGCGGCAATCGGATGGCCATCGTGTTCCAGGAACCTATGACGGCGCTCAACCCGGTGTTCACGATCGGGTACCAAGTTGCCGAGGTGCTACGCGTGCACGCGGGGGCCAGCCGGCGTGCAGCCTGGGACCGCGCGGTGGAGCTACTGGCCATGGTGGGGATACCCGACCCTGTGGAGCGCGCCCGCAGCTATCCGCACGAACTCTCCGGAGGGATGCGCCAGCGTGTGCTGATAGCCATGGCGCTGGCCATGAGTCCGGCGCTGCTCGTGGCCGACGAGCCTACCACCGCGCTCGACGTAACTATCCAGGCACAGATCGTGGAACTCCTGCGCGAGCTGCAGGCACGTTTGGGCCTCTCGATCCTGCTCATCACGCACGACATGGGGCTGGTGGCGGAGCTCTGCCAGCGGGTGCTGGTGATGTACGCCGGCCGCATCGTGGAGGAGGCGCCGGTGCGCCAGCTCTTCGCCTCGCCCGCGCATCCGTATAGCGAGGCTTTGCTGGCAGCTATACCGCGGTTAGGGAGCGTGCGCAGCGCTTTGGGGGCGATCCCGGGCTCCGTTCCCTCGGCGCTGGCCTGGCCCGCGGGGTGCCGCTTCCATCCGCGCTGCCGCTACGCCTGGTCTCGCTGCAGCGCCGAGGAGCCTCCGCTCCACTCGTTAGGTACCGGGCACCGGGCCCGCTGCCACCTCGTGGTCGAACCTTCGCGCCGCGACGCGCATGTCTGAGGCTCGCACCGCTGCCGCTAGCGTTGTACCGGGCGCGCTCCCCCGGCCCCTGGTGGCATTGCGCGACCTGCGCACTTACTTCCCTCTCGGGCGCGGTTTCGGCAGGCGCCGCAGGGTGGTAAAGGCTGTGGACGGTGTCAGCCTGGACATAGCCGCCGGCGAAACGCTGGGGCTGGTCGGCGAATCGGGGTGCGGGAAAACCACGCTGGCCCGTTCCATCCTGCGACTGGTGGAGCCCACGTCAGGCAGCATCTTCTTCGACGGTACAGACGTGAGGGCGCTGGAGGGTGCAGCGCTGCGCGCCATGCGCCGCAACATGCAGATGGTTTTCCAGGATCCCTATTCGTCCCTGAATCCGCGCCTAACGGTGGGGGCCAGTATCCGGGAGGGGCTGGTCGTGCATCGTATCGCCGATGGAGCGGCGGCGGACCGCCGCGTGCGCGAACTTCTGGAGGAGGTCGGGCTGCGCCCCCAGGACGCGTCGCGTTACCCGCACGAACTCTCGGGCGGGCAGCGCCAGCGGGTGGGGATCGCACGAGCGTTGGCGGTGGAGCCGCGCTTCATCGTGTGCGACGAGCCAGTGTCGGCGCTGGACGTGTCTATCCAGGCCCAGGTCGTGAATCTCCTCTTGGAGCTGCAGCGCCGCCGTTCGCTAGCTTACCTCTTCATCGCTCACGACCTGGCACTCGTGGAGCACGTGTCCGATCGAGTGGCCGTCATGTACCTGGGCCGTATCGTGGAGCTGGCGGCAGCACCCGATCTCTATAGTCGGCCGCTCATGCCTTACACTCAGGCCCTTTTCTCCGCCATCCCGGTACCCGACCCCGAGCGGCGCCGCACGCGCATCGTCCTCCCTGGCGAGGTTCCC
>DATMBI010000339.1:0-3634 GCA_035559375.1 Gemmatimonadaceae bacterium
CCACCGGTACCGTATCGGGCCTAACGCCAAATATGCACTCCACTCCTGGTCGGCCTGGGGCAGCCCCCCGGTCACAGAGATCGTCCGACTCCCGGGCCACACCACTGTCCGGACTCTGGTGTCCAACGATGCACTCCGCCAACGGCTGACAGCGATCGCGAAAGGACGCTTCGAGTTTTTTCGGGTTCCGAATGCCGACGGTACTCCACTCGACGCGTGGATGATGTATCCGCCGGACTTCGATCCGGCTCGCAAGTACCCAGTGCTCTTTTATGTCTACGGCGAACCATGGAGCCAGACGGTGCGCGATGCCTATGGAGGGAGCGCGTGGCTCTGGCACCTGATGCTGACTCAGCAGGGTTACATCGTGGCAAGTGTGGACAATCGCGGTACTCCAGCGCCCAGGGGACGAGCCTGGCGGAAGTCCGTTTACAAGCGCATCGGCACCGTTCGTATAGCTGACCAGTCAGCGGCGGCGCGCGCGATAGCGCAACGGCCCTACGTGGACTCCACACGTTTCGCAGTCTGGGGCTGGAGTGGCGGTGGGTCCTCCACTTTGTTGCTCATGTTCCGGGCGCCAGAGCTCTACAAGGTCGGGATGGCAGTAGCTCCGGTGGCCAACGTGCGCAATTACGACACCATCTACCAGGAGCGCTACCTAGGACTCCCCGAAACGGACCCTGAAGCCTACCGTGACGCCTCGGCCATCCACTTTGCCGACGGACTGCGCGGCGAGCTGCTCGTAGCGCACGGTACCGGTGACGACAACGTGCACTACCAGAGCACGGAACAGCTCATCGATGCCCTGATCTCCGCAGGCAAGCAGTTTACCGTCATGCCTTACCCGAATCGCTCCCACGGCATATACGAGGGACGCGGCACCACTTTGCACCTGTTCACCCTGCTTACTCGCTTCCTACAGCGAAACCTGCCGGCCGGTGGTCGCTGATTTCCCTTCAGGGCGCGCTGGCCAGGGCCGCGATTAGGCGGACCAGCGCGTCCAGGTCTCTCAGATCCAGTATCTCGGCGGGTCCATGCGAATAGCGGCCGGGCCAGGAAAGACCCACGTTAGGCGCGCCCCAGGGCTGGACAGCCGAACCATCGGTGCTCCCGAACGTGGTCCCGATCTGCAAGGGGATCGCTGATCGGCGTGCCACTTCGATCACTCGATCGCGTTCTCTACGCGGTACGATGCTGCTGTTGTCGAGTGCTCGAAGAACTGCTCCGGCACCTAACGGTGCGAAGGCGAAGTGGGGAGACTCCTTGGGCGTGTCACTGGATACGAACGTATCCACACTGTAGACCCGACGTAGCCCGCGACCCCAACGCTCGCCGAAGTAGCGAGCTCCGTTCAGCCCACCTTCCTCTTGCACGGTCCAAACGAAAATGACCTTGCGCGTCAGAGATCCGGGCTCGATCCGGCCTAGAGCCGCGAGGAGCGCGGTCGTGCCGCTGCGATCGTCGCTGGAACGACCCGTGAGTCTTGTGCCTAGCAGACGTGCTGCCCGCTTGTAGCCGGTGACCGATAACCCCGGACGCACTCCTCTAGCCACCAGCGCAGCAGAGTCCAGCCCGAACCACGCGCGAAGCTGGCCCGGAGATTTCCGTGCGGCACTGTCACGCGGAACGAATACACCGCGCAACGGAGGCGCGAAGCGCCCTCCCTCTGGATCGAAATGCAGCAAGGCAGGGGTACCCTCCCACGAGGACACGACGGCGCCTCCTCTGGTGCGCAGCTGTACGTAGCCGTCGGCACCGAGAGCCGCGACTTCGAATCCTACTTCGTCCATGTGCGCCAGGAACGCGACCGAATCGCGCTCCGGACCCAACGCCACGATGACGTTTCCGATGGAATCCACCACCGCCAAGCGGCGTGCCCAATCGGGCAGCGCGGCAAGCACCTGCGTTCGCACCAGCTGTTCGTGCCCAGCGACACCCGGCAAGTCGGCCAGCGCCATCCAGCGCTCCTCCAACTCCCCGTAGGAATCGCGCCTGGGTGGTAGCGCGCGCGCACTGTCGAGGGGCAACGCTACCCAGCGGTCCGGCACCGGCGAGACGCCCGCTGCTACCGCGGCGGCACCGAGCAAGGCTCGCAGGTCGCCTGCCGATACCGCTTCCACGAGAGTGCGCGCGAACCTGACCCTCGGCTGCAACACTCGCACGCTATCTGCGCGCACGGTTCTCGCTACAGCGCTATGCGCTCCTCCGAGCCTCGGCGACGTAGTTACGGGTTCGCTGGCGGCAGTGCCTGCATCCAGAAGGGTGAGCGATCTGATTTGACCCACGCGCGCGAGCAGGGCTGCCAGCGTGTTCCAGCCGAAAACCCGCTGCTGGGAGATGACGAAGATCGTTTCGCCGCTCGCCACACGACCCTGCGACAGAGTCGCCAGCACCGCGCACCCCGCGCGCGCACCGGCTGCCGGTCCCGCTGCGTAGTCCTCGAAGCTCCAAGCGGGACGGTCCACGGTCACCGGATCCAGTAGAGCAGCTCCGCTCCGGAAGGCCTCAGTAGCGCTCGAAGCACCTATGTCGACCCAGAGGTCGTCCATGGTAACGACAGCCGTGTCAGCGCGGTGCTGCTGCGAGAAGTGACCGTTCGCTACGGCCACAACACCCGGAATGGGTCCGAGTCGCGTGTGTATGGTCAGTCGCTGGGCCTCGTGGAACTGGTCCCAGAGCGGATGCTGTGGATTCCCAACCCGGCGCAGACGGAGGTAACCGTCGCTAGTGACCTGGCTTACAGCATAGGCCGGGTAATCGAGCGCGCAGGCCACAACGCGCCTCGGCGCCCCGGCGCCGATACGTTTCACCAAGTTGCCGAACTCGTCCGGACTCCAGCCCGGGAGGAGCTGCGCCAACCTACGTGCTGTCTCTGCTTCCTCCCCAGCCGGAGCTGCTAGAGCCGTCCAAGTAGCTAGCGCCTCCGTGGGCGCAGCCACCCGCACCGCTATTGTCGTAGCGCCGGCTCCGGTGGCCTGCAGTAAGGCTAACAGCAGAAGATGCATGTTGCGGTTGGGGTTGGACGTGAACCGACGATGTGCACCGGCGCAAGGGTTGGCAAGCTGCCACGCCTCGGCTGCAACGTTTTGACATCCGGGCGTCCGTCGTATATGATTCAGCCATGAATCATCGTGACACCCAGCGAGCAGACCTGGTGATGACGCTCATCGAGGTCGGTTTGAGGCTGGAGGCGCGACTGGAGGAGGCGCTAGCACCGCTCGGACTATCGCTGGCCAAGCTAAACGTACTGGGTCACCTGATCGAGGCTGGGGAGCCGCTGACGCTCAGCGAAATTGCCGCACGACTGAACTGCGTGCGGTCCAATGTTACCCAGTTGATAGATCGCCTGGAGGCGGATGGGCTCGTTAGGCGCGAGGCGGATCACGCAGACCGGCGTGCTATTCGCGCCGTTATCACCGAGCGCGGTCGCGCGAGCCAGGCGCAGGGGGCGGAAGTCCTCGAGCGGGTCAAAGCCCAGCTGGCGACTTCTATCGAGGGGAACGATGTGCCAGCGCTCAGAGCGGTACTCGCTCGCCTAGGCTGACTTTTTTTCGAAGGATTATTTCATCGCTGGACGTTCGATGGATGCAGCAATTTCAATCGACCCAACACCGGAGGACATCATGACGATACC
>DATMBI010000340.1:0-4834 GCA_035559375.1 Gemmatimonadaceae bacterium
GCGTGCACGTTGCTGTGCATCCGGACGTGACTGCTGCCCGGGAAGGGGCACCAACTGCTGCACTGCGGAATTGAGCGCCGACTGCTGTCGCGAAGCTTCTCCGAGTTCTCGAAGCATCTCTGCGAACCCGGACGCCGAAGATGCGCTCTCGACCCGCTGCCGGTCACGTATCAGTGCCGCTGCCGCGCCGGTGAGAGCCTGACTAGCCTCCTGCATAGCGCTAGCTACCTGGCTGCCGTTACTTCCGGCCTGCGCCTGCCGCGTAGCCTCGGCGACCATGCGCCTTGCCTCCGCTGCCGACCGCAGTGTTCGTGGCGATATCAGCGAGGAACGCTGGGACGCCTCTTGCAGCCGCTGTGTGGAGGCCTCCACACCTTGCTGTAGCGCACCCTCCTGCGATCGCACGTCCGACGGCGCCGTCCCGGCACGTACCTGGTTTTGCAGCGCTTCCTGCTGCCTAGCGAGTTGTAGCATCTCCTGGACCGAGCGATCTAGCTCGGCCGTGAGCTCCTGCTTCCACTCGTCCACCTGCTGGCGGCGCGCCTGAGCCAGCTGATTCGCGGCGGACTCCATGGCCTCTGCAGCACGACGGGCGGCTTCCTCCGCGCTACTGGCGTGCGTGCCAGCACGAGCCGAAGAACGAGCGGTTGCTTCGCTCCCCCTGTTACTACCGGTGGAGTCCCGCGCCTGGCCAGTGGCGCCCCGCGAATCCCCAGAGGCGGTCTCGTTCTCCTTTACGCGTTCCAGCTCTCGCGCCGACTCCTGCGCCTGGCGCTGCGCCTCAGCTACCCGCGCCGGCCCAGCCTGCGCGCGTTCCTTGCGCAGACGCTCCTCGAGAGCACGCATCGCTTCCGCTAGTTCCCTCGCTCGTTCCGCCATCTCCTCGGCCTGGCTGCGGTGCCCTTCGTCTGGCTGACGCGCACGTACCAACGAATCGACCAACTGCCGTTCCTTTTCGGCCAACTCCTGTGCCTCGTCGCGCAGCGTACTCATGGCACCCTCGAGCGCGGCACGCTTGAGCATCTCGACGCCACGTTCTAACTGCTGGCGCAGTTGCCGCTGTTGCTCTGCGAGATCGGCCAGCGCCCGGCGGGTATCGTCCTGCGAAAGCTTGGCTGCAGCCGCCTCCAGCTCTCGCAACCTATCTGCTAGCTCCTCCGTGAGGGCTTCTCGCAAGAGCTGTTGCACCTCCTGGAACCGCTCCTGCAGAGCGCTGTCCAGCGCGCCGGCCGAGCGCAGTCGCCGCTCGGCTTCGCGGGCAGCTTCCTTGAGCTGAGCTACCCGCTGGGCCAACTGCCGCTGCTCCTGAGCGAGCGCACGTGCGCGTTCCGCGGCCTCGTACTGCATGGGACGCTCGCTGCTCTCGTCCTTGCTGGCGTCGGTGTTTCCGCTCTGGCGGCTGCCTCGATCGCGGGCAGCGACGGTAGTGCGCTGTTCCAGCTCACGCTGCGCGGCGACAGTCGAGGCCGCCTTCGCTAGAGCGGAGTCGGCTGCCTGACGAGCCAAAGCGCGCTGCTCCGCTACCGTGGGTAGCCTAACGACTATCTCGCGGCTTTGCGAACGCTGTCCCCATGGCGAGCCGTCTATGGCCCAGGCAACGATGTGCAATGCGTCACCGGGTTGCAGGAACTCGGTCGAGATCGACGTGCCGCCCGACCATTGAGGTTCCCGGACACTGGCGAGCACCACTGTAGTGTCACGATCCGTATCCCGAATCCCGTGCCTGATCCAGCTGCGCATTCCGATCTGCAGCAAGCCATGATCGTCGCTCGCGAGAATCGAGACCCGCACTGAATCGCCACGGCTCACCGTCGTGTCGCCTCCCGGAGCTACGATCGCAACCGACGGCACCGAGTCAGCGAGAATCTCGATGTCGAGCGGCGCAGGCACATCCACCGTGGAGGTGCCATTCGCAACGGCACTCCATTCGTAGCGCCCGCTTCGCCCGATAGCCCATTCTCCAGAAAAACCGTACCCCGAGGTCGCCAGGCGAACTGTATCCCGTCCCTCGTGGAGAGACACCGCAGTCAGTTGTGCCGAAGCCAGACCCGATATACTCAGTACCGTTCCACGCGGGAGCCGCAACGACTCTCCCACCGGCAACGTCTCGCTCTGGCGCCGCAGATAGGAGGGAAAGCGAGCCTGGAGTCTAACCTCCGCGATATATGGCCGCTCGACCATCCTCACGGACACCGTGTCACTGCTAGCACGCCCGTCCGTCGCGAACACTGCGAGATCGGCATCCACCGGACCCACAACGGCGCTGCCGGTATCGCCTCGCAGCGGCACCGCCACTCGTTCCCAAGGGTGCCCGGTCCGACGATACGCTAGCTCTACGCTCCGGCGACCTGGGGCTCTGATCGAAATCGTTAGGCGCTCTCCACGCAGCACTGCCGGCGGCACTCTCTCGATCTTCACACCGCCCCACAGCCTACCACTCCACGCCCCCAACGGATCGCTTGCAGCCGCCCAACCATCCGGTACCACCCGTCGCGCCACTAGTACACACACCATCCCAGTAGTAGCCAACGCGCCCGCCAAAAACAGCAGTCGCTGCAAGCGGCCTACGAACTGTGGCGCGAGAACCGAACCGGACATTCTCTCCAGCTCGCGAACCTGTAGCTCGGCAGCCAACGCACCCAGCGGGCTCTGCTCCGCAACCTCCAGGGCGCCGCGCAGAGAGCCGTGCCGCAGGGAGCGTTCTCTTTCGATGCGCGCTGCCAATGCTTCAAGGGACACGGACGGCGACAGCCATCGACGCAGAAGCATCGCTCCTAGAAGCACAAGCAGAAACAGTGTCAACCACAACAGCGACGGGAGTGCGCGGGGTAGCACCAACCAGCGCCCCTCCCCTAGAAGAAATGCGCCTGCCGCGAGACCGGCAGCAGGAACAGCGAGCGCTACCGCGATCGCCGCACCAGCGACTAACCTGATTACGCGTCGCCGCTCGACGAGCAGCCTAAACTTCAAGGAGTCCATAGCGGGGGACGGCTCGTCACAGCGTAAACGAAGAGGTTGACCCCCATGCGCAGCGCTGCCTCGTGCAGCTCCGGCGGGTCACCGTAGGTGCCCACATCTTCCCACCCATTACCGAGATCGCTTTCGTAGCTGTAGAACACTGCTAGGCGATCGCCGATGAAAATGCCGAAGCCGCGCGCTGGCTTGCCATCGTGCTCGTGGATTTTGGGAAGTCCTTGCGGAAAGTCGTAGACGATGTGGTAGACAGGGTGGGAAAGCGGCACGTCCACCAGTGGGCGATCCGGAAAGACACGCGCGATCTCGCGCCGAAAGCTCTCGTCCAACCCGTAGTTGTCGTCGACGTGTAGGAACCCACCGCGCAGCAAGTACTCCCTGAGCCGCACGACCTCCTCATCGGTAAAACGAATCGTGCCGTGCCCCGTCACGTGCAGAAACGGATAATCCCACAGGCGCTCGTCCATTAGAGTGACGCGCACCTCGGACCGCACGACCCTCAGGGTCGTTCGCTCGTTGATGGCCGCGATGAGATTCGGGAGCGAGGAAGGATTGGCGTACCAGTCGCCACCGCCGCCGTACTGAAGTCGAGCTACCGCCAGGCCTGTAGCCGGCTGCGCGTGCCCACTGGCACCGAAGAGAGCCAACGAACCCCACAGCAACACGAAGCGCAACGCTTTCATTTGCCGTGTGCCAGCCGATAGGCCTCGTTTCGAGCGACTCCGTAGTCGCGCACCAGCACGCTAGCGATCTCGCGTGCGGAGAGACCGATTCCCCTCAAGCGCTCTACCTCTGCGCTGAGGTCCACCTGCCCTTCCCTCTGCGCTGGCTTACCTTCGAGCACGATCACGATCTCTCCTCGCGGAGGCGATGCAGCGTAGTACGCTGCCAGCTCCCCGACTGTTCCGACTCGGAACTCTTCGAACCGCTTGGTCATCTCACGAGCCACCACTGCACGCCTACCCGCAGCTCCCGCTTCGGCCAGTTCAGCCAACGTTGCCGCTAGACGATTCGCGGCCTCGTAAACTACGCTGGTGCAATCCGCCTCGCTGAGCCGCGTGATGGCAAGCCGGCGCTCCCTCCCGCGCCGCGGCAAGAAGCCGAAGAACAGAAATCGCGATGCGTCCATCCCAGCACCAGCCAAAGCAGTCGTCAGCGCAGAGGGCCCGGGCACAGGTACCACTAGGAAACCTCCCTCCCGAACACTGGCCACCAGCCTGCTACCGGGATCCGATACTAGCGGCGTCCCGGCATCCGTCACGAACGCCAGGTTCTTGCCTGCCGCCAATTCGTCCAGCACCATCGGGATCGTTCGCGCCTCGTTGTGCTCGCGCACCGACCACAACGCCTTGCGAACTCCATAATGCCCCAAAAGGACACGCGCGCGCCGCGTGTCCTCCGCGAGCACCAGATCCACCTCGCGCAGGACACGTAGCGCGCGCTGCGTAATGTCTTCCAGGTTCCCGATCGGCGTACTCACCACATAGAGCACGCCGCCAGCCGCCGAGCCGCGGCTCAGGCTCCGTGCTTCTTGAACTTCTCCTCCAGAACCGGTCGCGGAACCGCTCCGACTACGTGGTCCACCACGCGCCCGTCCTTGAAGAACAACACGGTGGGTATAGAACGCACGTTGTAGCGGGTCGCTGTCTTGATATTCTCGTCCACGTCGAGCTTGGCCACCTTGGCCTTGCCCGCATACTCCACGGCCAACTGATCTATCACGGGGCCTATGACCCGGCAGGGACCGCACCACTCGGCCCAAAAATCCACCACCGCCAGCCCCTTATGCTTCTCGATCTCGGCCTCGAACGTTTCGTCAGTCACTGCAAGCGTTGCTGCCATTTCGAAACTCTCCCCTGAT
>DATMBI010000341.1:0-2603 GCA_035559375.1 Gemmatimonadaceae bacterium
GAGGCCGGCTCGGTCAGGGTTCTGTTCGTGCGTGGCGCCAACCCGGTATATACGTTGCCCTCAGGAGCGCGGTTCGCCGAGGCGCTCGAGCGTGTTCCGTTCAAGGTTGCCCTCTCCAGCTATCCAGACGAGACAGCTCAACTTTGTGATGTGGTCTTGCCGGACCACCACCCGCTCGAGGCTTGGGGTGACGCCGAACCGGTGCGTGGTACCTTGGCGTTGCAGCAGCCGGTGATGGAGCCGGTGTTCGACACTCGTGCCGCGGCTGACGTACTCATCGACCTGGCGCGCAGCGATGCGGTGGCGGCCCCTCGGTTCCCGTGGGCCAATTATCGCGATTGGCTGATCCAGCGCTTCCCGGGTGGCAAGAACGGCTTCGCGGCCGCCTTGGCCAAGGGGCTGGGCAGTGGTTCGGTTCTTTCGCGGAGAGCTGCGCCCGCTTCTGTGCCGGCTGGTCCGGCTGAACTGCTCGGGGAAGGGGAGTATTTCCTAGTCGTGTATCCCTCGCCACTGCTGGGTGCAGGTGCAGGTGCGAACAAACCGTGGCTGCAGGAGCTGCCGGACCCCGTCAGCAAGATCTGCTGGCAGTCTTGGGTAGAGATCCACCCTGAGACTGCGAGGCGGCTCGGTGTCGAAGCCGGTGATCATGTTACGGTTACCACCCAGGCCGGAGCGGTCGAGGCTCCGGCGTACATTTACCTCGGCGTGCGACCTGACACCGTAGCCATCGCGTTAGGCAGGGGGCATACAGCTTACGGCCGGTACGCCGAGGGCATAGGTGTGAATCCTGTGCACGCGCTGGCGCCCGTGTGGGGAAGCGGAGGTCAGCTGGTATGGATTCAGGGTCGGGCGCGGGTGGCGAAGGGTGCTCATCGTTCTGCGCTGGTCACGACGGAAGGTTCGGCGCGACAACACGGTCGTGGCATCGCGCGTGCACTTACAGTCGCCGATCTGGTGGCGGGTCGGACGTCGGAGGAACACCACGCTCTTCCCGGGGACGCGCCACACGAGTTCTTGCCCGGTCTCCGTTCGCCGGTAGCCAACGATGCCGAAGGCGACCTGGGCGACCCCAAAGGCCGCGAGAAGGGGATGTACGATCCCGAGCACTGGAGCGGGATGGCCAAGCGTCGCTGGGCCATGACGATCGATTTGGCGCGTTGCACCGGTTGCTCGGCGTGCGTTACCGCTTGTTATGCAGAGAACAACATCCCGACGGTGGGAGCGCGATGGCAGGGGCGCTCGCTTCGCCCCTTCCACACCGAGAATTCTGGCTGGGACACTACGCCAGGTGCCAACATCCTCAAGGGCAGAGAGATGGCGTGGCTGCGTATCGAGCGGTACTTCGAGGGTGGAGAGGACGGAAGTAGCGACTTCGAAGTTCGCTTTCTCCCGATGCTCTGCCAGCACTGCGGGAACGCACCGTGCGAGTCGGTGTGTCCGGTGTTCGCTACGTACCATGCGCCAGACGGGCTCAACGTGCAGGTTTACAACCGTTGCGTCGGGACTCGCTACTGTTCCAATGCCTGCCCGTACAAGGTTCGCTACTTCAACTGGCACGGTTACGGGGAACCTGAGCGCCGTCAGTACGCGTTCCCTGACCCGCTACATCTGCAGTTGAACCCAGACGTGACCGTTCGCGGTAAGGGCGTGATGGAGAAGTGTACGTTCTGCGTCCAACGTATTCGGGAAGCGGAGAACCTGGCGTCGCTGGAGAAGCGCGATCTTCGTCCCGACGAGTTCACGACCGCCTGCGCACAGGCTTGCCCCTCGAGAGCGATTGTCTTCGGTGATGCCGCGGACGAGGCCTGGACGGTGGCACGCCAAGTGGAAGACAGGCGAGCCTATCACGTTTTCGAAGAGTTGAACACCTATACGGCCGTGGTATACCTCCAGAAGGTGAACCATCCTGCCACGGAGGGCACGCGCTGATGGCGACGCTGGTCGAGCCTCTCCGCCCGAACGTAGCCTCGGCCAACATTCAGCTGCCGGCTGTAGAGAGCTACGAGCAGGTAGATCGGGATATTTCGCGCACGCTGGCGCCCACCAAGGGCTGGTTCCTAGCTCTCGGGATAGCCATCCTGTTTTTCTTGTGGGGAGCCGGCTCGTGGATCTACCAGATCTATTGGGGTTTGGGAAACGCCGGCTACCAGCCGCCGGTGATGTGGGGTGTCTACATCATCACCTTCGTGTTCTGGATCGGTATCGGCCACGCCGGCACTCTCATTTCTGCGATCCTGTATTTGTTCAGGGCTGGTTTCCGGACCACTATATATAGGTGTGCCGAGGCCATGACTGTCTTCGCAGTCATGACGGCTGGCCTCTTCCCGATCATTCACATCGGCCGTCCGTGGAAGTTTTTCTGGCTGATTCCATATCCGAATTGGCGGCTGATATGGCCTAATTTCAAGAGCCCCCTCATTTGGGACGTCTTCGCCATTTCGACCTACCTCACGGTATCGGCCACGTTCCTGTATGTGGGCCTGATCCCTGACATTGCTGTCTTGCGCGACCGAGCCACCAATCCGCTCAGAAAGCGTATACTCGCGATCCTGTCGCTAGGATGGCGTAATTCCGAGCCAGAGTGGCGGCACTTCGCCAGGATG
>DATMBI010000342.1:0-3296 GCA_035559375.1 Gemmatimonadaceae bacterium
GGCCGCAAGAGCAAGCTGAGAGGAGAACGACTCTTCCGTCGCGAGGCGACGTTAGCGCTCTCTTGCGCCTTGCTGAAGCCACGCATGTAGAGCCTCTTGTGGAGCCAGGCGCCTAGCACCCACACTGCGGCAGCAGTAGCCCACAGCAGTGCCAGCGAGAAAAGGTCACCCTGGCCACGCAATTCACCCATCAACGCGCGCGACAGCCACTCGCTAGGCATCGCTGGGTGGACGGGCCCCTGCAGCGCGCCTATGAAATCCACCAGCGAGTCGAACCCTTCGGGGCGCGCCAATCGTTCGGGACGTGCCAGCCGGAAGAGCAACGCAACGCCGCCGGCTGCGAGCACAGCTATCGTGCCTAGAATATCGCGAGTGCGCCGGGCTGGAAACACGTTGACCAAGAGAAGCGTTATCGCAGAACCGACCGCTGCCGGTACCGCCAAGAAAGGAAGCAGTCCCGCCGCTGCCAGTAGGTAAAAGGACCAATCGGCCCGGTACGCCGATCCATAGGCGGCCAGCACGGGGAGACACATCAGGACCACCATCCAACTAGAATGAATCGCCGTTTCCAGTAACCGCGCCCCGTACAGCGCTAGCCAGTCGCTGGGAGCCGCGACCACGATATCGAGGTCCTTTGCGAGAAAGAAGCTGGAAAGAGCAGCTATGACGTTCGAGAGGAGCAAGATGGCCGCGAACGTCAGGAGCAGCAGGCTGAGCAGCTTACCAGCTAGAAGCGCACCGATCTCTTCGATTTGCGCGAAATAACGTACGACCCTGTAAAGGGCGTGATAGGCCAAAAGCCAGAAAGCAGCTCCCGCAACGCCGAATATCGACAGGCGTGCCCACTGTCCCCGCCGGCTACGCAAGCGAGCTCGTACGGCGTACAGCTTCGGCGCCACCAGGACCACTAGTCCCGGTGGTCTCCAGGCGACTTCAGATGTCGAGGACATCAGCCAACTCGCGGGCGCGCCGCTCGCCGGTCAGCGCCAAATAGATCTCTTCGAGACTTCCGCCGCTGTGGCCTGCCATCAATTCGCTGACGCTGCCGCAGGCTCTCACTCGGCCGTGCTGGATGATCGCAATGCGGTCGCAGAGCCGCTCGGCTACTTCCAGCGTATGCGTGGACATGAGCACGGTGTTCCCCCGGCGCACGTATTCGCGAAAGAGCTCCTTCAGAGTGCGTGCCGACTTAGGATCCAACCCCACCATCGGTTCGTCCACCACGATCACGCGCGGGCGATGCACGAAGGCGCTGGCCACGATGAGCTTCTGGCGCATTCCGTGGCTGTAGCTCTCGATCAGCTCGTCACCCCATTCTTCCAGGTCGAACAAGGCCAGCAGCTCGCGGGCTCGCTGCTCGACACCGGCACCTTCTTGGCCGTATAGGCCAGCCACGAACCGCAGGAACTCCAATCCTGTGAGCTTCTCGTAAAGGAACGGACGGTCCGGGATGTAGCCCAACACCCGCTTGGCGCCGATTGGCTCCCGCCACACGTCCATTCCTGCGACGAGGGCGCGACCCGAGGTGGGCCTGAGTATACCGGCCAACATGCGCATGGTAGTGGTCTTGCCGGCACCGTTCGGCCCCAACAGCCCGAAGAGCTCGCCGGGTTCGATTTCGAGCGAGATGGCGTCGACGGCGAGAAAACTGCCGTAACGCTTGCTGAGTCGCTGTAACGATATCACTTGCGTTGGACTGTGCCTGACGAACGGCGTTCGCGGCACTCGCGCCCACCGAGTGGACCGCCAGCAGCCCGACCAGCGATCCGGCGCCAGTTCTCGAAAGCCAGCTCGAAAGCAGTGCGGCGCAAAACCAGACCGGAGTCGAGCCGGGCCAGCACGATCCGACCGCCACGATCCACCCAGAACACAGCTGTATCTCCCTCCTCGCGCTCAGTGACACGCCAGGCCCGGATCGTGTCGCTACGGGCTGCTCTCCAGTCACCGGCTGCGTCCTTGGCTGCGCTATCGACGACTGCGAACATGGAATCGTTTCCCACCGAGTAGATCGCACGAACGAGGCGACCATCCGAACCGAGCAGAGCTGGGCGGAGCTCGGCGCCCGGACGCAACTCACTGCGGAGCGCCAAGCGCAACAACGCCAGCGAACGCACCGTCGCGCTGTCTCCGAATACCAGCGGCAACCGGCCACGCGCCGTGGAATTCACGGTGCCTTCCAGCCGCCCCGGGTAGCTGCCCATGCGTGCCCGACCGCGCACCGTGTCGTTACCGCACACCAGTCGAAAATCCACTTCGCGCAGAGCGAGTGACGCGCTGGTCCGCACCGGAATCTCCTCCTCCCACCGTCCGGCCCCGCAACGGTGCACCATGCGCCAGCGGAGCTGGACCTGACCCAGGGCTAGCGTGTCCAGCGCCAGAGACGCGAAACCACAGTGATCGCCGTGCTGCTCTACCGCGAACCAGTGGACTCCAGGTGCCACCTTCGAGCGCAGATCGGAGCGGAGCACCTCAGCCGTACGCCGCATCTCGCGGCGGCCGTAGGCAACTGCCAAAGCGCCCCAGCCGGTCAACACCAGCAGCGCGAGTGCACGGCGCGTCACCCGACCTCCAGAGCGATCACCTTACGACACTGCCAGTGCGGTCTCCGCATTTATCCAATCCATGTACTTTTCCAATCCCCATGACGCAGGCAACGCTAGCAACTCGGGGACCTTGTACGGGTGCAGTTCGACGAACGCGCGTTCCAGCGCGTGCAACACACCGGAACGCGTCTTGAGCAGGATTACTACCTCCCGTTCATCGGCCACCTTCCCCTCCCAGCGGTAAAGCGACCTGGCAGCCGGTAGCAGGGTCCCGCAGGCAACGAGGCGGCGCTCTAACAGCGCTCGCACTAGCGTCACTCCCTCTTCCTCGGAGGAAACCGTCGTCAAGACGACTACAGCATCTGTGTGTGGCATGTTCTCGGCTGGCGAAAATGGTCCCTGGCCCCGCAGCGGACCGGCCCACAAAACCATTCCGAGAAAGGACCGGCGCCGCTACGCCTAAGTCACGCGATGGCCGCGCGACATCACGAGCACACTTGAAGCTGGCGCCGCCCGTAAGGACCTTACAAGGCTATGGCTAGGGACGCTATCGTCGTTCGCGGTGCCCGCGAACACAACCTCAGGAACATCGACGTCGAGATTCCCCGTAACCGGCTCACGGTCATTACGGGGCTTTCCGGATCGGGGAAGTCGTCGCTAGCCTTCGATACGATCTACGCCGAGGGACAGCGCCGCTACGTGGAATCGCTCTCGGCATATGCGAGGCAATTCCTGGGATTGATGGAAAAGCCC
>DATMBI010000343.1:0-6508 GCA_035559375.1 Gemmatimonadaceae bacterium
GCCGGAGGGCGTAAGAGCGGAACGGTGACTAGCATCGCACCTCGTGCTGTCGGTCGCGTTCTGCCCACCCTGAACGAGGACGGATCCAGACTCTGGATTCGGCCCAAGCCCGCGTATGGTCGCTGGTGGAAACGACGGCGGGCGCTGGCCTACGCTCTGATGGCAGTGTATTTGGCTATCCCGCACCTCAGACTGGGCGGCAAACCACTTATTCTTCTGGATGCGCCGCGTCGCCATTTCACCATTTTCGGCTACACGTTCCTCCCCACTGACACGGCGCTGTTCATGCTTTTTCTGGGAATTGTCATCGTAGCCATTTTCTTGTTGACCGCCCTCTTCGGGCGTGTGTGGTGCGGCTGGGGATGTCCCCAAACCGTCTGGATGGAGTTTTTATTTCGGCCGTTGGAAAGACTCATCGAGGGTGGCCGCACAGGATCGCTGGCAATCGATAGGTCGAGGAATCACCTGCATCCACGGCGCCTTCTGAAATTCGCAGTCTACGGCGTCATATCGTTGCTGCTGGGACACACGTTTCTAGCGTACTTCGTCGGCGTCGATCAGTTGCGCGTGTGGGTCACGCGGTCACCGCTGGAACATCCGGCATCGTTCGCGGTGATGGCCGTCACATCTGCACTGGTTTTCGCTGACTTCGCGTATTTCAGGGAGCAGGTGTGCACTATCGCATGCCTCTACGGCCGCTGGCAGTCCGCTCTGCTGGACAGTAGCTCGCTCGTTGTGGCCTACGATTACCGGAGGGGCGAGCCTCGCGCCCGGGGCTTGAAGCCGCGTCCTGAGGGCGCCGGTGACTGCATCGACTGCGGAAACTGCATTACCACTTGCCCGACGGGCATCGATATCCGCAACGGCTTGCAGATGGAATGCATTCACTGCACACAATGCATCGACGCCTGCGACGCAGTCATGGACCGCATCGGTAGACCGAGAGGCTTGATTCGCTACACGTCGTTGGACGAGCTGGCGGGCAAGAGGCGACGCCTCTGGCGGCCACGGACGATCGCCTACCCCGTAGTGCTCGCAGTTTTCGTCGGTGTATTCACGCAACAACTGGTAGCCAAACCCGCTGCGGACATCGTGGTACTCCGGGGCCCAGGCGCCCCGTACACGATCGAACCGGACGGCAGGGTACTCAATCATGTACGGGTAAAAGTCACCAACCGTAGCGCGCGCCGCGCGACATACAGAATTGCCATAGAAGGGGTCGAAGAGGCCACTGTCGTCGCACCTCCACTCCCTCTGATCGCCGAGCCAGGGCAATCGAGCGAAGTGAGTCTCTTCATCCTCCTCCCGGAGCGACAGTTCAGCGGTGGGCGGCGCGATATCGTGGTCGTGGTGCGCGACGACGAGCAGCTCGATGCTCGCATTGCGTGGACGCTGTTCGGTCCGCAATCTCGCGGTATCGAGCCGCAGAACGAGAAGGCCCGATGAAGAAGGGAACGATCTGGCCGATTGCCGTTGTAGCGGTCCTCGGCACGTGTGTGGGTGCCAACCTGTGGCTGCTGCGACTTTCCGCCAGCGATCCGGCTTTTGCCGTTGAGGAGAACTACTACGAGCGTGCGGTGAACTTCGACCGCGATCTAGCTCGCCGACGTCATCTCGAGGAAAGTGGCTGGCATGCGGTGCCATCGATCGATAGCGTTCGCTCCGATTCGGCCATACTGGTGAGCTTGACGCTTCGCCGACACCAGTATGCCGTGGACGGAGCAGAGGTGCGCGTGCACGCTGCACACGTGGCTCGCCCGCGAACACCCATAGTCGCATCCCTGCAGCCTGCGGGACGTGGCCGCTACGAGACCTGGTTGCGCGGTACCGGACGCGGTCTCTGGGATCTGCGTTTCGACATTTCGGTCGATACCCTGCGCTTCAGCACCTCGGAACGGTTCGAGGTGGGACAGGCATGGCGATAACCATGGGTTCGGTAGCTGCGATCTGGCTGGCAGCGGTATTGGGCAGTGCCCACTGCGTGGGCATGTGCGGTCCATTCGTAGCCTTCTATCGCGCCGACCCTGCCAGAAAAGGTTCGCCATGGGTCACCGATGCCGCCTACCACGTCGGAAGGCTGCTGTCTTACGCAAGCCTGGGGGCACTTGGAGGCGCCGCAGGTGCTGGAGCCGAACAGTTAGGACGATTGGCCGGAATTGCGAGAGGCGCCGGATGGGTCGCTGGCTTGCTGATGATCTTCTGGGCGACGGGTACACTACTCTCGCTGCGCGGGATCTCGTTTGGCCACTTCGGCATGCCTTCCGCGCTCCAACGCCTCCTCCGGGCGGGGATTCGGCTCTCGCCCTCCCATCCGGCGGGACGCGCAGCTGTTTTGGGACTGCTGTCTGCGCTGCTACCCTGCGGCTGGTTGTACGTGTATGTGGCAGTGGCGGCGGGCACAGCATCGCCCGCGGGCGGAGCGGTCGTTATGACTGTCTTCTGGAGCGGTACACTCCCGGCCATGGCTAGTGCCGGCTGGCTCTTCCAGCGGCTCACCGGAAGATTGCGCCGACACATCCCGACAGCGACCGCGCTACTGGTGCTGATGTTCGGACTATTCACCATTGCCGGCCGCCTCCAGTTGCGCACCGGCCACGCGACAGCAACCGCACCGTTGCATGTCCACGGCCACTGAGATCCCGGACGAGGCGAAGAGTCTCGTATCTACCTCCTGCTCCCATTGCGGGCTCCCGGTGCCACCCGGCCTTCTCGAGCCGGGCGCGAGCGACCAATTCTGCTGCGCTGGCTGTCGCACAGCCGCATCGATCCTGCGGGAGCACGGGCTAGAACAGTACTACTCGCACCCCCAGCGTCGTTCCAAGCCGGCCCAGGGTACCGGCGCCGGCTACGAACACTTCGACCATCCATCGTTCCACGAACTGTACGTGACCCGGGACCGCAGCGGGCACTGCAGCGTGGAACTGTCCCTGGAAGGGGTTCACTGTGCGTCCTGCGTGTGGTTGGTGGAGCGACTTCCTCTCATTGTCGACGGGGTCCGCAGGGCGGAGCTGCAGGTACGGCGTGCGTTGGCAAGGATCGAGTGGGACCCGGCCATCGTGCGACTGTCCGAAATCGCACGCTGCCTGGATTCGTTAGGCTATCCCCCTCATCCCTTTCGGGGGAGCAGCCGAGAGACGCTGCGCCGCCGGGAAGACAGGGCCGCACTAGCTCGCATAGGAGTGGCCGGTGCACTGGCCGCAAATACGATGCTGCTGGCCCTAGCACTTTATTCCGGAGCCTGGAGCGGAATGGAAGAACAGTATACCCGGTTCTTCCGCTGGGCTAGCTTGGCGCTGGCACTGCCGGCCGTGGCTGGGCCGGGCCGTGTTTTCTTTACGAGTGCCATCGCTGCGCTGCGTGCGCGCACACTCCACATGGACGTGCCCATTGCCTTGGGGCTAGCGGCCGGACTGGTCCGAGGCGCGATAAACACGGTGACGGAGAGCGGCCCGATCTACCTCGATGGCCTTACGATGTTGGTGTTCCTGCTCCTCGCCGGCCGATACATTCAGCAGCGGGGACAGCGCGCGGCGGCCGACGCAACTGAGCTCCTGTCTACGATCACGCCTTCCGCTGCACGCGTGCTCGAAGCCGACGGCTCGACACGCGAAGTGCCGGCTGAAGCGCTTCTCCCAGAACAGCAAGTCCTGGTGAGATCCGGCGAAACTCTCCCGGCGGACGGCGAGGTCGCAGTAGGCATCTCCTGGATCGATCAGTCCATCCTGACAGGAGAGGCGACACCTAGACCGGTAGCGAGAGGGGACGCTGTCTACGCGGGCACGGTGAATATGGCCTCCCCTCTTACGATACGCGTCGCTCGCACTGGCGAGGAGAGTCGCATCGGTCAACTGGTCAGGCAGATGGAAGAGAGCCTGAGGGAGCGCCCACCCATCGTAGCTATGGCCGACAGGATGGCCGGATGGTTCACTGCGGTAGTGTTGGCGCTAGCGTTGTTGGCGTTCGCGGTTTGGTATCCAAGCGATCCAGTGGCGGCAGTCGATCACGCTGTCGCCCTACTAGTAATCAGCTGCCCATGCGCCTTGGCCCTAGCCACACCCCTCAGCGTAGCCGCGGCTATCGGGAAGGCGGCACGCCGAGGAATCTTGATCCGTCGTGGTGCGGCCCTGGAATACCTCGCTCGGCCAGCACGCCTTTTCTTGGACAAGACGGGTACGATCACAGAGTCCGGCCTGAGTCTTCTGGCGTGGGAGGGCCCCGATTGGGTGAAGCCGTTCGTTCTGGCACTCGAGAGACACGTGCAGCACCCGATCGCCACCGCTTTCCTCACCGCATGGCCGGCCGCCGAGCCACCGAATTGCGAGATCGGAACACTTCGTTATGTCCACGGCAAGGGAGTCGAGGGTAGGGTCTCTGGCCACGAGGTGCGCGTGGGCTCGCCAGCCTTCGTGGGAGCCACATACCGCAGTCGCTTAGGCTTGCCGGCCGCTACTCAGGTAGCGGTCTCGGTGGATGGCGAGGTCGTGGGACGAGCATGGCTGGGGAGCAGGCTCCGGTCCGATGCAGCGGAAGCTGTGACCGCGCTCGAGAGGCGAGGGTGGCGAGTGGAACTGCTTAGCGGCGACGCGCCAGAGGCCGTGTGCGCCGTGGGCCAGGCACTCGGAATCGAACCGGAGGCCTGCCGCGGCGGGGCTCTACCCGAAGACAAGCTGGCTGCCGTTCGAGCGGCGCGAAAAGAAGGACCCGTAGTGATGGTAGGCGACGGCGTCAACGACGCCGCCGCCCTGGCCGCCGCCACCGTAGGTGTGGCCGCACACCACGGCGCGGAGGCGGCTCTGTCAGTGGCAGACGTATACCTCGCCAGCCCGAGCTTGAACCAGCTCGTAACGCTGGTCGAGGGAGCTCGCAGGACGATGCGGACCATACGGCGGGGTATTGCCTTGTCGTTAGGTTACAACGCAATTGGAATGACGTTAGCCTTTGCTGGGTACATCGCGCCGTGGCTAGCAGCCATACTGATGCCCCTCAGCTCGCTCACGGTCCTCGCAGTCGCCTGGCGTAGCCGCACGTTCTAGCCATTGTCATGAGCGTCCTCTTTTTGATCCTGCCGCTGGCCCTACTTGTCGTGGCTGCAGCCGTGGCGGCATTCGTGTGGGCAGCCCGCTCGGGGCAGCTGGACGACCTGGACACTCCCCCCATCAGGCTGCTCGGAGACGACCAGGAACCCAGTACAAGGGACCAACAGCTACCTTTTCGTGTGCCCCCTGAGAACTCGCACTAGGCGCTGCGCAGAATCCGCCTCGGCACGCGCCTTCGTCTCTGGCGCCACTCGCCAAGCCAAGTAACGCTCTAGTGCGGGTAGGGCCCCAGCGCTGTCACCAGCGGCTAGCGCTAGCGTAGCCTCCAAGTACCGCATCGTCGCTAGATAACGAGGCCAGCCATTCATATAGCCTCTTCGCCGCACAGCCTCCAGAGCACCGCGCATGTCACCCAGATCGCGCAACAAGTGCGCCACCACGATCGGAGCATAACTCGCTGCGTCGCTTACCGCAGGACCGCCCAGCGCGAGCGAGTCGAGCGCCCTGACAGCTTTTTCTGTATCGGGCGCGCGCGCGAACTGCCAGCTGCGCACCGACGACACTAGCGCAAGCGAAGGGATTTGGACCGACAGGTACCGGCACAGCGGGCACCTCGGCCTCGCTCAGTTCACCGAGCAGGGTCTGCACATCTCGCAGTCGCCCCTGCGCCAGCTCCCACTGTGCCAGCACACACATGTCAGCCGACCGGAGTGCCATCTGCATCTCGCTACTCGGACGGCTCTCAGGGTGCGCATGTCGCCCGTGGCAAGGGCTACACGCCAACGGACTGCAGGAGCGAATGCCCAACCTGACTCCGCGAAACCAGCGAACTACAGATTCGCTAATCGTGCGGAGTCTCCCTCGCGGGCCGCCAGGAGCACCAGAAGCGTGCGAGCACGAGCGGAGGTGGAATCGAGCCGTATCGCCCGTTGCAGCGCCACCGCTGCACGCAAGTGGGAATCGGGGAGGCCCAAAACTGCCCCGTTGTGGAAGTACCGCTCTCCGAGCTCGAGCCACGCGTATGCTAAATCAGGAGCAAGCATCACCACCTGCTCCCATGCATCGACCTGCTCTTGGTCGGGCGAAGGGAGTGGATACCGCGGGCCGGCAAAGGCGGTGAGCACCGCCCTATCCACCCTGCTCAACTCCTGCCGCAGTCTCCAGGCGATTGCCAGCGCGCGGTCGTGCTGCTCGGCATCGTTCACGCGATCCGCCGCCAGAGCCAAATGCAGCGCAGCCAGAGCGAACGACGAATCGAGACGCAGGGCCTCATCGTAGGCTGTGACGGCACTTTGATAGTCGCCGCGCCGGAAGGCCGATTGCCCCGCGAGAAAGGCTCGTAAGGCTGCCAGAGAGGTACTGGTGATCTGTTCCAGCCGCTCTTCGTCACGCTCTCCCTCGCGCAGCGCGAGTAGCCTGACGGCCAGTCGGTCGATCAGCCGGACCACTTCCAGTGTGCTCCCCTCGACTTC
>DATMBI010000344.1:0-3157 GCA_035559375.1 Gemmatimonadaceae bacterium
CCAGTTCGCCCGCCGCGAGTACTATCAGCTCCCACAGTTACGCTCCCTCTCGCTGTCACTGCGTGTCAACTGGTAGGACCGAGAACCAACCATGCGAATTCGTAAGACTCTGTACAGTGTCGTTTCGGGCCTGATACTGGCAGGCTCACACGGGTGTCGCCTCCTCGAAGTTTCCAACCCTGGTCCGATTTCCGACGAGGCTCTCAACAACACCACAGCGCTCCCCGGGCTCGTGACCGGGATGTCGTTCGATCTCTCGCGGGCGGTGGACGCCGTGACGCAAGAGGTCGCGATAATGGCCGACGAGCTCTTTCACGGGGGAAGCTATGCCGCCGAGGGGCTCTTCAATCGAGGCATCATTCGCGAAGAGGACGTAAACGGGATGTGGGGAGCGATGCATCGCGCTCGCTGGGTAGCCGAGTCCGGAATTCAAAGGATACGCAACGTACTGGGGGCCGGCTTCGACAGTAGCCCGCTGGCAGCACGTGCGTACATTTACGCGGGCCTGGCCAACCGGTTGTTGGGTGAGAACGTGTGCAATGCCGTGTTCGATGGCGGGCCGTCGCAGCCGTACACGGAGCATTTCGTTCGGGCGGAGGCACATTTCTCCGAGGCCATTCGAATTGCTGGCAATCTGACAGGTGCGCTCCGCGACTCTCTGCTACGTGTTGCCTACGGTGGTCGAGCCTCGGTGCGAGCGTGGCAAGGCAAGTGGTCCGACGCCGTCACCGACGCTCAACAGGTGCCCACAGGCTATGTGTTCTATGCGCTGTTCTCTACGAACACTCCGGCCGAGAACAACGACCTCGTGTTCGAGACGAACAATCGCCTGGAGTACACCGTTTACAACACCCAGTGGGCGCAGGTCTTCAGGGATCCGAGGGTGCCCTGGGATACCGTCAAGACTTCGGGCGGCGCTATCCAGAACGGTCAGGACGGCCGCACCCCGTTTTTCCGTCAAAAGAAATACGTCGGGCTGGGCGCCGACATCCCCATGGTGAAGGGCACCGAGATGCTGATGCTGCGTGCGGAGGCGGCGCTGCGCAGTAACGATGTGGCGGGTGCTATGGCGCTCATCAATCAGCAGCGTGCCTTCTACAGCACTACCGCGCAGCCGCTGCCACCGCTATCGGCGTCCACCGTGGCAGAGGCCTGGCCGATTCTCCAGAAGGAGCGGGCTGCTGTACTTTGGCTCGAGGCTCGCCGTTTCTGGGACCTGCGGCGCTGGAATACGGAGCCCCCGCCGATCAAGAGCACTTACCTGGACAACCGCGACAAGTGCATCCCGATCAGCCGCAATGAGCGGCTTTCGAATCCGAACTTGCGAGGTACATGAACGTTAGGCAGTGTGCTACCTGTTATATCTCTATCGTGGTAGCGCTGACCACTGCTTGTTACACCTATGTGCCGGCCGCGAGGCCGATCGCTCCCGGGACGGAAGTGGGCTTCGAGGTCAACGACCGAGGTCGTGTGGCCTTGGGCCCACGGCTGGGCCCGGGAGTGGTGCGCGTGGAAGGGCGCCTGGTAGCCTCGGACTCCACCAGGCTCGTGGTAGACGCGGCGCGCGTAACGCAGCTGCGGGGCCTTCCTATTCCCATCGATACCGTTAGGCTCGAGGTCGCACTCGACCTCGTCGAACGGATCGAGGAACGACGGCTCGCTCGCGGCCGCACATGGATGGCGATAGGACTGGGAGCTGGGGTAGTTGCCGCGTTCGTGGCGAGCAAGGGATTCTCGGGGCGCGGGGTTCCACCTGAGGAGAATCCAGTGGGGCCGCCGGTGAACGAAGCCTTGATACCGTGGATCGCGCGGTAACTGTCGCTTTCCTTTCGATGGCGCTTGCCATTGCTGGTTGCGGAGCGGATCGAACCAGCGCACCCAGCATTCCAGCCGGAGCGAGCCTCGAGATCACCGTTCACAACCTCGGTCCTCTCCCGCCAGGAGTGGGTAGGTTCGACATGTGGGTACGAGACAGGAACGGCCAGGCCTACTACCTCGGCCCGCTGGCACCTGACGGAGGGGTCGTCTTGCGTACGTCACCGATTCACGAACCCGTAGCGATAGAAGTTACCTTCGAACCTCTGTCGGACAGCGACGGCGTACCGTCCCAGCACGT
Organism: Gemmatimonadaceae bacterium; assembly: GCA_035559375.1. Taxonomy (GTDB): domain Bacteria; phylum Gemmatimonadota; class Gemmatimonadetes; order Gemmatimonadales; family Gemmatimonadaceae; genus DATMBI01. The sequence goes on from DATMBI010000344.1 coordinate 2,117, forward strand.
AGTGCTCAAAGGTCGTTTCGTTGCTGGGCGTGCGGGGCTTTCGGTTCGCGGCGCGCTCACGGCCGGCGACCTGCCGTTGAGGGAGCGACCCGGCCAGTTCACCATGTTTACGCCGAGCGATAACGCGGTCAATGGTTACCCCTCGCACGAGGAGTCAGGTGTTTGGCTCTTCAACATGGCGCCGCGCGAAACCCCTCAGAACGACACATGGGTGCGCCTAACGCAGCTAACGCCGGGCTGGGTATACGAGGGATGGATGGTGCGAGACATGGGAAAACCCGGGGAAATCTGGCTGTCGTACGGTAAGTTTCGCCCGGATGCGTCAGGTGCAGTGAATAGCCGCGACGATACGGGATGGGGACCGTTCTCCGGCGTCCTCGATTTTCTCACCGCGGGCGAGGAAGAGTTTCCGGGTGACGATTGGATTTCGAACCCCCTCGGGCTACCGCTTCCGCCGGGTGTCGTCCTTCCGCTCGATCTCCGCGAGCGTGACAGTGAGGGGCGCTTTCGTTGGACCCACGTGATTACCGTCGAACCGTCATCAGATATCGGGGAACCTCTCACTCAGGAGCGACCCTTCGTGATCCGGCCCTACAGGGATCCCTTCGGCGACGGAGGGCCAGGAGTGCCGCGAACGATCACTTATCGGCTCGATGCGGTCCCGTACGGTCAAGTGATCTGGCTGCGCTGATGCGACGTAGTTCGGTAGCGCCGCTTCTATTGTGGGCGTGTGCATGCGCTGAGCCGACATCGATCGGAGAGTGGTCCGCTGGAGCGGATGTGAGTAGTTGGCACACGTGGCTGGTCGACGCAGCGGCCGAATTCGTGGTACCTCCGCCGCCAACCAAGGGTTCGCCAGAGGCGCGGTCAGAAATCGAAGAGCTTCTGGGGCTGCAGCGGCGCAGAACTGCGGACGATGTAGCGGCCGTGCGCAGGTGGGACGGCGATCCGGTGGCACCGTGGACCAAGTTGGCGGTGGATAGACTCGAGTTCTACTGGCCGTTGCTGCCTGATGTTAGGTTGGCGACGCCGGTGCGGGCT